>JASEHN010000379.1:2057-4015 GCA_030018715.1 Thermodesulfobacteriota bacterium
CGCCACTCTATCCGGATTCTGAAGCTCTTCGACTGACAAACTATCCGGTTGCGCCTTACGCTGAATGGCTTTCGCGCTGACGACAACGTCAGCTGCTCTATGATTGAATGGCTGGCACATCTTCGCCTCATACAGCGGCAGATACTCCTCGCCGTCCTTGCGGAAGACGTTCCCCTCCAGCCGCCAGCCGTCGACCTCCAGCTGCTCCCGGGTGCGAAAGAGGTGAGAATCGTTGGTCATGTCAAACATCCTCAAGAAAGAAATTCCCCATGGATTTCCTGCCTCTCCCTTGCTTTCATCGATCAAAATGGGAACTCGGCGGTAAATATCCTTTGTAATCTCAGCATCGCGCTTGCTTCGAAAAATAGGACAGGTGCGGGTATTTGGATTAAGGAGGGCAATATCTTCGGCGGAAAGAGAAAAATGCCGATCCTCCTCCCGTAATTGTCCTGTATTTTTGAGAAAGAAGGCGAAGTCTGCGCCCTTTGGTGCCGAGTTTGCCCCGCCCATGGTAAGGAGGCAAAACTTGTAAGACCTATGTACCCCGGGAAATATCCCTTCCCGATTCTCGAAATCATACAGACTACCAAGGGCCTTTTTTTCGGTAAGATCGGCAAAGAACTGTTTATTTGTGTCATCAGTGGCAACTCCGCTCGGAACGATGATCCCCACCCTGCCATTCTTTGAAACCAGCTGCCTGGCGAGGCCGGCGAAGATCTGGTAAGTATTTATGTCGCCCACTGCGCTCAATGGATATCTTTCTGATGCCCTAAGAAAATGGCTTTCGCATTCTGCCGACCGTTTAGCCTCCAAGAATTGGGACCAAAGCCCTGGGTTTGTTTCCTGAAGTTGGGCAATCAGGCGTTTCCGGGCCGCGGCATTAGGGGCGTTGGCAATCTCCGGGTTTCTTTGCGCAAAGAATTCTTTTTCTTGAAGCTTAATCCGCTCCCAGGGTGGATTTCCGAGGACAACATCGAAACCACCCCCACCCCAACCCTCGCCCATCGATGGGGAGGGATTGGGGGAAGCAAAGACCTCGGGAAATTCTAAAAACCAGTGAAAAAAAAGATGTTTAAAAAAAATATCTTCCATTTGAACGGAAATTTTAGGAGGTATTTCATAGGACCGCTCCCGGCAGCGGCGGAAAATGTCTTGTGTGGGCACAGAGTCATAAGTTTGTTTTCCGAGCGGCCAGAAAAAGGCAGCAGTCCAGAGGTCGGCCAATTGGCGTTGATGTCGATTCTCATAATCGGACTGGAGAGATTCGAATTTTTTGGCTTTTTCGGTGACCTGCTGAGCCGTATCCTCCGGCAGGGCCGCCCAAGCGGAAAAAGCTGAGGCAACTTCCTGCAAATTCGATTTATCCTCGGCAATCATGAAAAGGTTTTGCTGCCCTCTCCTTTCCTCTCTGTTCTTTCGGCGAATGGAGCTGGCAACAACAGGATCGTCCCCTTCCTTTGGTTTAAAAGCATCATCCGGTATCCCATTCGCTAATAGCTCCGGAGTTGCCCCAATGAGGGAGTTACCGCATTTGATACGATGATCCAGGAACCCAAGCGGTCGGCCCGGATCAAGGGTTTCTATCCAGAGGGCCACCTTGCAGAGCTCTACAGCCAGGGGATTCAGGTCAACACCATAGATGCAGTGGGAGACCACATCGCGCAGGGCCTGCCGCCGCTTCTCCGGAGGCGGTTCGGATTCGCCAGTGCGAATGACCGCAAGGTGTTTGCCTATCCGATGGGCAGCCGAGATGAGAAAATGGCCTGAGCCGCACGCAGGGTCGCAAAGTCGCAGGCTCAGGAGAGCCTGCTCAGCGAGTAGGGAGTAGGGAATGGGGAGATAGGGGGCTTCGCCACTGGTGTTGCCCTCCTTGCTCGCTATCTCCCTATTCGCTAAATCCCTTTCCCAGAGAGCTTGCGCTGCAAAGAACCAATCAGGGAATGAATCATCCGCCCTAG
>JASEHN010000380.1 GCA_030018715.1 Thermodesulfobacteriota bacterium
GGGTTCTTCGTGGCCAAGCGGAAACCGGCCGATGCTTCCGGCGCGTTCCACCCAGGCCCCCGGACCTCAACAGAGGTGGTAAAACCACTTTTTCAAACCGCTAAATTGTTACGAATAATGGAATAATAGAATTGAGGAGGTAAGATGAAGCCGGAGATTGGGTTTGTTGGCTTAGGAACGATGGGAAGATGGATGGCTCTTAATTTAATTAAAGCCGGGTTTGCCCTAAACCTTTTTGACCAGAGAAAAGAAGTAGTTGAGGAATTAGCCGCCCAGGGAGGCCAAACGCCCTCCACGCTTAAGGAATTGGCCCGGAAATCAACCTGGATAATATTATGCCTGCCGAATACCGGGATCGTGGAAGAAGTCCTTTTTGGAAAAGACGGGATGGCCGATGTTCTGAACCCCGGCCAGGTGCTCATCGACTGCGGAACCATCCATCCGCTGGCCACGAAGAAGTTTGCCGAAACTTTGAAGGGGAGGGGAGTTTCTTTTCTGGACGCGCCGGTATCGGGAATGGAGGCCCGGGCTAAGGCCGGAACGCTCACCATCATGGTGGGCGGAGAAGAGACTATATTTCAGCAAGTGAAGCCCGCGCTGGAAGCGATGGGCAACAAGATCATTTATACCGGCGCTTCCGGCAACGGGCAGTTGATGAAATTGATTAACCAGGTGATGTTTGACGTCCATTGCGCCGCTATGGCCGAGATACTTCCTCTGGCCGTGAAAATGGGGCTCGATCCGGAGCAAACCTGCGAGGTGACCCGCAGCGGCACAGGCCAGTGCTTTGCCCTGGACAATTTTTCCCCCCTCATCCTGGAAGGGAACTTTGGACCAGGATATCCTCTGGATGATGCTTACAAGGATATGGTCCATGTTACTGAGATCAGCAGCGCCCACCGTATTCCCCTTCCTGTCACTGCCGCGGCCATGGTTACCTACCAGATGGCCCTGGACCAGGGATTAGGAAGGGAGAACAAAGGAGCGATGATTAAAGTGTGGGAAAAGGTTCTGGGAGTAAAAGTTCGCAAGGCGTAAAGCAAAAAGCATAAAGCTCATGGCAAAAGATAAATGTGCAGACGCTTTAACGCGCCCATGGCTTTACGCATTTACCCCTTACGCCTGGCGACTTACGCTCTCACGGGTTTCCATAAAGGAGGAAGAAAATGGTTATAAAAGCCAGAGCAAAAGAAAAAACCTTGGAAACGCAGGTGAAGGAATTGCTCCAGGGGGCAATTGATTTTCATATCCATACCGGTCCGGACATTTACCCGCGCCTGCTCAATGACATCGAAGTGGCCCGTCAGGCCAAGCGGGCGGGAATGCGAGCCATCCTCATTAAAAGCCATGTTACTATCAGCGCGGACCGGGCGCAAATTGCCCAGGCGGTCACCGGATTTACGGTCTTTGGGGGGGTGGCCCTCAACTGGCAGGTAGGGGGACTTAATAAGTATGCAGTGGAATGCGCGGCCAAACTCGGCGCCCGCCAGGTCTGGATGCCCACGACCCACGCCGCTAATTATTTGAAACACGTGGACCATGTGCCTATGTTTGCCAAGGCTATGCCCAAAGACATCAAAGGGATTTCTATCCTGAAAGAGGACGGAAGTTTAATTCCAGAAATGGGGCCGATTCTTGAAATCATCGCCAGGAATAACATGATCCTGGGAACCGGCCATCTTTCCCCCAGGGAAGGAATAGCCCTAATTTGGGAGGCTAAAAAAGCAGGTGTGGAAAAGATTGTGGTCACTCACCCAGTGGCCAGCTTTGTCAATTATTCTGCCGACCAGATGCGCGAAGCTCTTTCCGCAGGAGCAACCTATCTGGAGCATGTCTTCAATGATTGCACGCCCCAGGTGGCCAATCCCCTTCCTCCCAGCGCTTTGGGAGATGCGATCAAGGCGGTGGGCCCAGACCACTGCATCATGTCCACAGACTCCGGGCAAGTGGTCAACCCCCCGCCTGTAAAGGTAATGGCCTGGTACGTTCGCGAGATGCTCCAATACGGGTTCTCAGTTAGAGCCATCCGCAACATGGTCCAAAAAAACCCTGCCCGGATCCTGGGATTACGATAGAATTCGGAATGCGGAGTTCAGAATGCGGAAAAGTTGTTGGGAGGGAGATGAGCAAAAAGTAGAAATAGGATACAGAAGACAGAATTCAGAATCCAGAAGAGAAATATAGAAAATTATTTTATTCTGACTTCTGGCTTCGGTCTCCTGGATTCTTATTTTCTGCGTATATCTGCGCCAATCTGCGTCCTATCCTGTAATGAAAAGCTTTTTAACCGAAGATAAACGCTACCTTGCCGTGCTGGGCTTCCTTGGCGACCTTGAACCCTTCCTCAAATTTTTCCGGTGGCAATTGATGGGAAACCACTTTTTCGAGATTCACCTTACCGGACTGGATCAAACCTGAAACCTGGTACCAGGTTTCGTACATCTCCCTTCCGGTGATTCCGAAAATTTTGGCTTCTTTATACATTATGTTGGTAGGAATCTCCAATTGGATGGGTTTTGGGGCAACCCCGATGATTACAAAAGTCCCAGCCTTGCGTAAAATGCTTAGGCCCTGATCATAAGCCATCTGGCTCCCGGACACTTCCAGGACCATGTCCACCCCGATTCCCCGGGTTTCATCGAGTATGGCTTTTTCCACCGGGTCTTTTCCGGCCGCGAAGGTCTGATAGGCGCCGAAAGACTTGGCCATCTTCAGGCGATTTTCGCTGAGGTCAATGGCGTACACCTTGGCAGCGCCATAAGCTATCGCGGCCTGAACACCGAACAGGCCAATGGGGCCGCAGCCGAAGATGGCCAGGGTTTTCCCGGAAATAACTCCCTTGGAAAGGCCGTGAACGGCCACTCCGCACGGCTCCATCATGGCCGCAGCCACAAAAGGAATCTCCCCGGAGATCTTCACGGCACAGGGTTCGGGGACGGTGGTGTATTCGGAAAAGATTCCCTGACTGTGAACGCCGTAAACCTTCATGGCCATGCAGATGTGTCGCTGCCCGGTCAAGCAGAAATAACAATTGTCGCAGGGAATGTGGGTTTCACCGGCCACATGGTCTCCGGGTTTAAGGTGATGAACTTCCTTTCCCGCCTCCACGACTTCCCCGGCGAATTCATGTCCCAGAATGTGGGGAAGCCCCGGCACCACCTTTTGGGCCCACTGGTCCCAATCAAAAATATGAACGTCTGACCCGCAGATTGCTCCTGCTTTAACCCGAATGAGAACGTCTTTGGGGCCGGGCCGGGGGATGTCCATCTCCCTCAGCACGGCTCCCGGGATAGGTTTTTCTTTGACAATGGCTTTCATTTGCAGATCTCCTTGGCGAATGCAAACAGAAAGAATGCAGAACTCAGAAGTCAGAAGTCAGAAGTCAGAATTAATACTTAAATTAGCCACAGAGTAACAATTTAGCGGTTTGATCCGCCTCAGGCGGACCTCCCCACCTCCCTTTTCCAAAGGGAGGAGAGGTTTTTTATTGGAATCCGATAAAAGATTCAGCCTTTTCCCCCTTTGAAAAAGGGGGATGAAGGGGGATTTGACAGCTTTTCAAATGGCTAACCTGTTACAAAAAAAGGAATTTCCTATACAGTCGAATTATTTTAACCAAAAAGGCAGGTATCATCCTCCGGCAATATTCAAAATGAAGGAAACTTCATCTCCCGCTTCCACCTGGGCTTCCAGGGCATCGGGATGGTTAAAAGGAATGACTCTTTTGTTGATGAAGACTGCCCATGAGGGAATGATTCTGCCTTCCACATCAAAAAAATGCTTCTTCATTTCCCCGCCAAAGCGAGCCACCAGCTTCTCCACCACGTTCCGTAGATTAGCTCCCTCTTCGAGACTCAGGCTCATTTCCGCAGCCCCGGCGGCGTCGGACAGGGGCGAAAAAAGTTTAAGGTGAATTAACATCAATTTAATTGTATTGGAAGTTCCTTTTTTGTAACACTTTAGCTCTTTGAAAAAAAGGGTGTTGTAAGGGCCAAGGGATTCCAGGG
>JASEHN010000381.1 GCA_030018715.1 Thermodesulfobacteriota bacterium
TCCGCCTGAGGCGGACGGTTTTCACCGGAGTGACGACTTTTTACGAGATCATCATTCTTTAAAGAAAACGAAGATTTTCATTGTTTAGGGGTGGCCAGGCGGCCATAGGGAATTCGTTAAAAATTTGAGATTGGGGAGCGGGGATCATGGTTGGAAAAGGTTTTCATACTCGATATTTAAGCCAGACCGAAGTGGAAGCAGTTGTCACTGAGGGCCTGGCAGCTTTACCGTTAGATGAACAGCGTGTGCTGGTGATTCTCCCGGACCGCACCCGCACCATGCCCCTGCCAATCTTTTTTCGGGCTATTGTTCAATCCCTTTTGCCCCGGGTGAAGGAGTTGAACTTCCTGGTGGCATTGGGCACCCACCCGCCGATAGATGAAACGGAAATGTTGCAAATGGTCGGCCTTACCGCCGAAGAGAAAGCAACCCAATATTCGAAAATCGGTTTGTTCAATCACAACTGGGAAGATCCCCGGGCGCTAACGACATTGGGGATGATCCCGGCAGAAGAGGTTGCCGTCCTTACCCAGGGATTGCTGACCCAGGATGTGTCTGTTCAATTAAACCGGATGATCCTCGAGCATGATCACCTGTTGATCTGCGGCCCGGTCTTTCCCCACGAGGTGGTGGGATTTTCTGGAGGAAACAAATATTTTTTCCCCGGCATTGCTGGCAGCGACATCATCAACCTCACCCACTGGCTGGGTGCGCTGGTCACGTCTTACAAGATTATCGGCGCCAAGGATACGCCCGTACGGCGGGTGATTGATCGGGCGGCGGCACTCATCCCCAAGCCGCGCCAGGCGATTTGTTCAGTGGTTTCCCATCAGGGCGTAAACGGGGTTTATATTGGCGCTCCTGAAGAAGCATACTCGGCGGCTGCCGACCTTTCCTCGGCCACTCATATTGTCTGGGTAAATAAACCTTTCCGCCAGGTTCTTTCGGTGATGCCCTCTATGTATGACGATATATGGACTGGCGCCAAAGGTATGTATAAGGTTGAACCGGCGATTGCGGATGGAGGCGAGGTGATCATCTACGCCCCGCACATCACCGAGATCAGTTATACCCATGGCCAGCATATCCGCAAAGTAGGTTACCATGTGCGCGATTATTTCCTCAAGCAGTGGGGCCGCTTCGCGGATGTTCCGCTTTCCATCCTGGCTCACTCCACCCATCTGCGCGGGATGGGCGCTTTTGAGAACGGCGTAGAGCGACCCCGTATTAAGGTCACTCTGGCCACGGGCATTCCGGAAGAACTTTGCCGGCAAGTTAACCTGGGCTACAGGGACCCAGCCACTATCCGTATCGAAGAATGGGCAGGCCGGGAAGCGGAAGGAGTATTGTTGGTTCCCCGGGCAGGAGAAGACCTATACCGGGTGAAGGGTAATTGAGCAGAACGAGGGACTTACATTTAAGAAGTCAGAGGTCAGAAGTCAGAAGACAGAATAAAAAACAAATATTCTGAATTCTGAATTCTGACTCCTGTCTTTTGTATTCTTGCCTTTTTTAAAGAGAATAAATTTCCTGGTCGCTAAGGGTGGTAAGCCCTTCTTCTTTCATAACCCGTTTGGCCTCGCTGATCTTCTCCACGTCCACAACCAACACGGCCTGCTTTTTGTCCTGGATGACAAACCCGTAGGCGTCCTCAATGTTCATCTTCCTCTGGCCGAAGGCTTTGGCAATGCGATACAATCCTCCCGGACGGTCATCCATGAGAATGGCCAGAATCTCCCTTTTGTTTGCCGGAATGCCCTGGGAACTCAGGGCATCCAGGGCCTTATCAGGCTTATCCACCAGAAACTTCATCACCCCATATTCATAGGTGCCGGATACTGTAAAGGCCCGGATGTTCACCTTGGCCTTAGCCAGAATTTCTGTTACCCGCTCTAAACGACCGGGTTTGTTTTCAACGAAGACGGAAATCTGATGAGCCATATTTCCTCCTAACGAAATTCAAAAGGAATTCAGCAGTCAGAATTCAGTAGCCAGAATTAAACACAATATCCATTATTCTGAATTCTGGATTCTGACTTCTGTATTCTGTATTCTGTTTAAAGTTACATTTCTCTCCGGTCGACCACCCGCACGGCCTTGCCCTCGCTCTTGGGCAGCGTATCCGGCTCGACCAGTTCCACTTTGGGCGTTACTAAAATCTCCGACTTCAAAGATTCGCTGATCTGCCTGCGCAGATTTTCCAGTTGCCGCAGGTCGCCCTTAAAAAATTCCGGACGAACTTCCACCCGCACGACCATCTTGTCCTGGAAATCTTCGCGTTCCAGCACAACCTGATAGTTTGTCCCCACCTCAGGGATGTTCATCAGGACCATGTCGACTTGCAGGGGGAAGATATTCACCCCTTTGAGGATAAACATGTCATCACTTCGCCCCTTGATACGGCTGATCCGGCGATGCGTCCTTCCGCAGCGGCAGGGCTCGGGGAATATAGCGGCCAAATCCTTGGAGCGGTAACGGATCAAAGGCATGGCCTCGCGCATCAGGGTGGTAAAAACCAACTCCCCTTCTTCCCCGTCGGGCATGACCTTCTGAGTCTTCGGATCGATGACCTCCACGATGAAATGATCCTCCCAGAAATGCATGCCCGATTTCTCAGGACACTCAAAGGCAACGCCCGGCCCATTCATTTCGGATAGCCCGTATGAGTTGAATGCCTGGACGCCGTACATCTCTTCAATACGCTGGCGGGTGGCGTCCGAGTGGGGCTCGGCCCCGATCAAGGCGATGCGCAGTTTGGTATCTTTTCTGGGATCCAGGCCCATCTCTGCGAATACTTTCCAGAGATGCAGGGCATAACTGGGGATGATATGAATGACCGTTGTTTCAAAATCCCCCATGAGAGTGATCTGCCGCTTGCTGTTCCCTGAGCCGGAGGGAATGGTCAGGGCGCCCAGGCGTTCCGCTCCGTACTGGAAACCCAGGCCGCCCGTGAAAAGGCCGTAGCCAACCATATTTTGAAAGACATCGCCTTTGCGCACGCCGGTCATAAACATGCAGCGGGCCACCAGGTTGGCCCATCCTTCCAGGTCGTTTACCGTGTGAAAGACGGCCGTGGCCCTGCCGGTTGTCCCGGAAGAGGAATGCACCCGGACAATCTTCTCCTTGGCCATGGTAACAAAACCATAAGGAAAGTTCTTTCTCAGGTCTTCTTTGGTGGTGAAAGGCACCCGTTTTAAATCGTTAAGCGTTTTTATCTTATCCGGCGAGATGCGGTGGGTTTTGAATAATTTGGCATAAGCTGGTGATTTTCCCGCCTGTTTCAAGGTTTTTTTCAAGCGCCCGAGCTGGAGTCTGTGCAGCTCTCTTTCCGGCATGGTTTCGATCTCTTTTTCCCAAAACATAAGGAACTCCTTTTCTTCAATTCACCTATCAGCATTCAAAACTGTATTATTTTTTAACATGGGCGAAAAATAGTGTCAAAAGGAAAAAGGGGGGGAGTTTGCCTTTTAATGGGTGCCCACGTTCACTTTTCATTTTCGTTCATGATTTAAAAATGATGGTCAGGCCTATGCCCAGACGGGAGGGGGAATCTCTCGTGAGCACAAGGCAGTATTTCTTTCATGGATAAGGGCGGGGCTTCCGCCCATGATGCCCTGCCTTCCTTCGATCCCGCCTTTTCTTTGCGGAAGAAAAGCACGGGCTATGGTAAATCTTTTTCCCGCCGGTGCTCCCTCTTTCATCCCCCTCCCGTCCGGGCTTCGCCTATCACTTTTAATTATTGAATTTATTCAAAAGTGAAGGTGGGAAAGTTTGTTTATTGACAAACCCAAGAGGGGCTGGTAAATTCATTCCCAAGATTAGGGTTGGCGATCAGGGGAGGAAGCCTAATGCAGGTAAAAAAGCGCATGGTACGGAAGCTGGTGACCATCCCGCCGAACACCAGTATCCTGAAGGCCATGGAAGTGATGAGAAATAACTCCATCCGCCACCTGCCGGTCGTAGATGGAGGGAATCTCGTAGGGTTCGTCACCGAGGGCGACCTTCG
>JASEHN010000382.1 GCA_030018715.1 Thermodesulfobacteriota bacterium
ACCCTTCAGTCACGAGTGGCTATGACAGGAATATCGGAGGAACTAACCCTGGCAAAGATTCTGTTTTGGCCGGGGGGCCAGGCCGGTACGCGCCGGAAGCATCGGCTGGGATATCCCTGTTCATGGTGTACTCACTGAACCTCCGCCGGAGGAGGCGGAAGGCGTCAGCCCCGCCCCATCCACGAAGAAATCAGCGCCTCATGGTTCCAAGCGGACTGGACTGGCCCCCCAGCCATGGGCGCCCTTGGCCTTTACGCCGAACCTTTCCTCATCCGACCTTGGCCACCCACCCGTGACTGAAGGGTTACTTTCCTGATTATTTTGCAGTTGTTTGATCAGGCCTTTGGAGATATAGTTCTAAAAATGGTTATACCAAGTCACAAGAGGAGGATACCGAATGCCTACACTCAAGGGTGAGCAACTGGAGAAAATTGCCTTTCATCTCTTTTTGGCCGCCGGGGCCCCGGAGGAGCACAGCCGGATAGTGGCGCAGCACCTGGCCGATAACAACTTGACAGGGCACGACTCACATGGCTTCATTCGAGTCCTGCAGTACATCCGTCAGATCAAAGAGGGGCTGATCATCCCCGAGGCCAAACCTGAGATCGTCAGCGAGTCGCCCGGCGCGGCGCAAGTTGAGGGCCATTATGGTTTTGGCCAGGTGGCCGCTAAGTTTTCCACCGAGCTGGCAATTGACAAGGCGAAGAAGCAGGGCGTGAGCTGTGTCACCGTGCGGCATTTGGGCCATCTGGGCCGGCTGGGGGCCTACGCGGAGATGGCCACAAGGGCGGGCTGCGCGGCGATCTTGTACTGTTCCACCGGTGGATATGTGCCTTACCAGGTGCCCTTCGGCGGTTCCCAAAGGAAGTTAGGCACCAATCCTATGGCGATGGGTTTCCCCAGCGAGGAAGAGGGGCCGATTGTTTCGGACTTCGCCACGTCCGTAGCGGCCGAGGGCAAGATAAGGGTGTACCGTGCCCGCGGGCATAAGCTCCCCGAGGGCTGGATACTTAGCAAAGAAGGCCGCCCCAGCAATGACCCCAATGACCTTTACGCTGGCGGCTCCCTGCTGCCTGTTGGCGGATCGGTCGGGCACAAGGGCTTCTGCCTGGCCTTCATGACCGACCTATTCGGCGCTATTCTATCCCGCGACGGTTTCCCGGGTAGCCCCGGCAAACAGTTCAGCAACGGCTCGCTCATCGTGGCTATAGACATCGAGCGGTTTGCGCCCCTGGCCGCGGCCAAATCTGAGGTGTCCAAGATGGTGGATTACGTGAAGGATACCCCTCCGGCGGAGGGCTTTGAGTACGTGATGTACCCAGGAGAGAAGGAGGCCAAGAACCGGAAGGAACGCGGCAAGAATGGCGTTGAGATAGAGGACGAGACGTGGAACCAGGTGATGGCCCTGGTGCAGGAGTACGTTGTGGCTGACAAGCTGGGCAAGCTTCCATGAAAACTGCCCGGAGGATGCTGGCCAAGAGTCCGATAGGGACCCCAATAACACTTTGCAGGTCAACTCAGGATGCCCACTAAGCGATCCATCATAAAGAAAATAGCAAGAGTAAAGACCCCATAGCAGCTCATTAGCTGGAGAATTTTTCGCCCAGGGAGGAAACAAAGATGAAGATCACCAACGTGGAAAGCTTTATCGTGGATGCGGGTTGGCGACCCTGGATTTTCGTCAAGGTCGAGACGGACGAGGATATTACCGGCTATGGTGAATGCAGTGTTGCCCGGGGACCCTTTGCCGTGGCGGGTGCCATCGAGGACCTGAAACCCCTGCTCATGGGCACAGATCCAAGAGCTTACGAGATGAGATTCTGGGACATGTCGCGCCATGCGATTTCCGAGCCGCTGGGAATCCGCGCCAAGGCCATTGCCGGTGTCGAGCTCGCGCTCCTGGATATCAAGGCCAAGGCTTTGGGCCTATCGGTGGTGGAGTTGTTCGGGGGTCCAACGCGGGACAAAGTAAGATTATACTGGTCTCACTGTGGCACGACGAGGGCGCTGTATCCTGAAATGGGAACTCCGCCCATAAGGACCATGGGCGATATTTCGGAGCTTGGGAAGGAAGTCGTCCGCAGGGGCTATACCGCTCTCAAGACCAACATTGTCTTCCCGGGAGACCCTGCCCGCGTGCATTTCGACGGCTTTGGCGGAGGCCTGGGCCGGGCTGAATCCACGGATCAGGTGGCGTCCAACAGCATGCTTAGGCATATTGAAACCCTGATAGGTACATTCCGGGAGGCAGTGGGACCGGAGGTGGACATCTGCCTGGACCTGAACTTCAACTTCAAACCTGAGAGTTGCCTGCGTATCGCCAAGATACTGGAGCCCTATAACCTGCTCTGGCTGGAAATAGACATGTACAACCCCGAAGCCCTCCGGCAGATAAAGGACTCGACGAGCACGAAGATATGCACCGGCGAGAACCAGATCTACATGCAGGACTATCTTCCCTATTTCCAGGCACGGTGCGCCGATGTTTTTATGGTGGATGTTGCCTGGATGGGTTTTAGTCAGTCAAAGAAAGTCGGCGACCTCGCCCAGATCTTTGAGTTCAACATCGCGCCCCATAACTATTATAGCCATCTATCCACGTTCATCAGCGCCAGCCTCTGTGCCGTGCTGCCCAATGTCCGGATCCTGGAGATTGATGTCGATGACGTTCCGCTGAGAGAGGAACTCGTGACCCACCTGCCCGAGATTAAGGATGGTTACATGAAGATCCCAACGGGGCCGGGCTGGGGAACGGAGCTTAAGGAAGAAGTAGCCCGGAAACATCCCTGGCACAAGCCGAAAGCCCGCTGGTAGGATTGGGATTTGTCAGATTCACCTCCTCACTCGGCTCACGCCCGGTCATACTTCTCATCTCCGGAGGCAGAAATAGGGGTAGAAAAACGTGAAGGCAGATATTGCTGAAAATTGGGAAGGGTTTGTGAAGGTAACATTTTCTCTCTCATATAAGTTCCTATGGAGAAACCATTAGAATGCTTTCTTTGATAGGAGTTTTAAAGGAGAACGAAATGAAAATCAAGTATTTTTCGGATACTGATACGGTCCTGGTAGAGTTTTCTGGCCGCAAAGTTGCTGAAACCAAAGAGATTAACGAAAATATCTATATCGATCTGGATGCATCGGGCAATTTAGTGGCCATGACGATTGAACATGCTCGGCAACAAGCAAGCCTACCTTTTTTATCCTTTGAACAAATAGAAAAGGAAATGCCTAATAAATTAGCCACAGAGGACACAGAGATCACAGAGTTTTTAAAGGCCTGATTAAGAAAAAGTAAAGGATAAGTGTCAAGTGTCTAAAGTAATCCCGCTGCAGGCGGAACTAAAGTTGAAAAAAGGAATTTCCTATACAATCAAGTTACCCCAGCGGACGCGCGTGAACGCGCGCCGCTGATCTTAGTCCTTAAGTGGCGCAAAACATTAAAATATATTCATGACTGAAGAATCCCAAAGAATAGAAAATATGCGTATACGAGAAGCCACCGCTGGCGATATTCCCCTCTTGGCGATTCATTACCGAAAAATGTTTGAAGAAATATGGGAGAAAAGAGGCGAAGATATCGATAGTTCAAGATTTGCTGCAATTGAGAAAGTATATATTCAAAAATTACAGCTTCAATTACAGGACGGCTCTTGCAAAGCATGGGTGATCGAAGATGAACATCGCATAATTGCCAGTGGAGCTATCTCAATCGTCAGTTTTGTTCCCACTCCACAGGACTTGTCCAGTAATGTCGGTTACCTGCACAGCATGTATACAGAGAAAGATCAAAAAAACAATCATTGCGCGAATCGAATAATGAAACAAGCTCTTCACTTTTGCAAGGCAAAGGGGATCAAGCGGATTATTCTGAATGCAAGTGAATCGGGAAGGCCGATTTATGAGAAAGTTGGCTTCCGATCAGCACCAGAGACAATGAGATTACTTATACCTAAGTTGAGCGATTTTTATTTGTCGGGATAGCAAAAAAATCACTTAAAGG
>JASEHN010000383.1 GCA_030018715.1 Thermodesulfobacteriota bacterium
AAGTATGGCAGTCTTTTGCCGTCCTTCTCCCCGTGCAGACCGTGGGGGTCATGGGGGATGAACGGACTTATGAACGGGTCATTGCCTTGAGAGTGGTCCAAAGCCTGGACGGCATGACCGCTGACTGGGTGCCGCTGCCTGCGGACCTTCTGGGAGCCATTTCCACCAGGATCATCAATGAGGTAAAGGGAGTAAACCGGGTGGTTTACGATATATCCTCCAAGCCACCGAGCACGATTGAATGGGAATAAAAGTAAAGAGCGTAAGGCGTGAGGCGCAAGGCGTAAAAATCCAGCATTTTAAACTTTAGGCACTTTAGCTCACTTTAGTTCACTTTAGGCACTTCTAATGAAACACGCTGACTTTGTCCACCTTCATCTGCACACCCAGTTTAGCCTGCTGGACGGGGCTATTCGCCTGGAAGATCTTTTTGAACAGGCCAAGAATTACCGCCTCCCAGCTTTGGCCATAACCGACCACGGCTCCATGTTCGGGGCCATCGAATTCTACCAGGAGGCCCAGCGGCACGGAATCAAACCCATCATCGGCTGCGAAGTGTACGTGGCCCCCGGAAGCCGTTTCGAAAAAGCCACCAAAGGAATTTCTGAGGCCTCTTTTCATTTGATCCTCCTGGCCAAGAACCAGGCCGGTTACCGGAACCTGCTGAAGCTGGTGTCGGCGGGTTATTTCGAAGGGTTCTATTACCGCCCACGGGTGGACAAAGAGTTGCTGCGCAAGCACAATGAAGGATTGATTGTTTTAAGCGCCTGCCTTAAGGGAGAAATTCCTTTTTATTTAGCCGGCGGGGACAAAAAAAAGGCTTTGCTTACCGCGGAAGAGATGAAATCCATATTCCCGGATCGCCGTTTTTACCTGGAGATGCAGGAGAATAAGATTCCCGGGCAAAAAGTAGCCAATGCCGGCTTGATGGAGATCGCCAGGGACCTTTCAATTCCGCTGGTAGCCACGAACGACTGCCATTACCTGAAAAAAGAAGACGCCAGGGCCCACGAAATTCTCCTTTGCATTCAAACCGGAAAAACATTGCGGGATGTGGATCGCCTGAAGTTCTCTACGGACGAGTTCTATTTCCGGTCGGCGGAGGAGATGAAAGGATTATTTTCCTATTGTCCGGAGGCCATACAGAACACGGTAGAGATCGCCGAACGCTGTAACCTGGAACTTAAATTGAACGAGCTGCAATTTCCGCAATTTCAGGTTCCCGATGGCGAAACCCTGGACAGCTTTCTGGAGAAATCCGCCCGCAAAGGGTTGGAAGAACGCCTAACAGAGAGGCCGGATCGGGCGTCCGTGACCGAATTTTACCGGGAACGTCTGCATAATGAATTGCAAATGATCGAGAAGATGGGATTTGCCGGATATTTCCTGATCGTTTCCGATTTTATCCGTTTTGCCAAACAGAAAAACATCCCCGTGGGACCGGGGAGGGGATCAGGCGCCGGATCCCTGGTGGCCTATAGCCTGGGAATTACCGAAATTGACCCCATCGCCAATGGATTGCTCTTCGAGCGTTTCCTGAACCCGGAGCGGGTTAGCCCGCCGGACATCGACATTGATTTTTGTATTCAGGGACGGGAGGAGGTCATCCAGTACGTCAAGAACAAGTATGGCGCCGACCACGTGGCCCAGATCATCACTTTCGGTAAAATGCAGGCCCGGGCCGTGATCCGGGACGTCGGCCGGGCAATGGACATGCCCTACGGGGAAGTGGACCGCATCGCCAAGATGATTCCCAACACTCTGAACATCACCCTGAAGGATGCGCTCGAACAGGAATCCCGCTTAAAGGAATTAGTTAGGAGCAACTCCGAAGTTCAGAAGCTTTTGACTTTGGCCCAGGCCTTAGAAGGTCTGCCGCGCCATGCTTCCACTCATGCCGCGGGAGTGGTCATTTCCAGCGCCCCTCTGGTTGAGGTTGTGCCTCTTTACCGGGGGCAGCAGAACGAAACGGTCACCCAGTACCCGATGAAAGACGTTGAAAAAATCGGCTTGATCAAGTTTGATTTTTTAGGGTTGAAGACCCTGACCATGATCGCAGACGTAGCCAAGCGCGTGCATTTTTCCGGCGGAGAAATATTGGACATGCGCAAAATTCCCCTGGACAATCGCCGAACTTATGAGCTGCTCGGCGCGGGTGACACCTCCGGGGTTTTCCAATTGGAAAGTTCCGGGATGAGAGATTTGGTCATGCGCCTGCTTCCGGAACGTTTCGAAGATATAGTTGCCCTCCTGGCCCTTTACCGCCCGGGACCCCTGAAGAGCGGTATGGTGGACGATTTTATCAAGCGCAAGCAGGGGAAGGTTCCCATCGCTTACGAAGTGCCGGAGCTGAAAGAAATCCTCGAGGAGACCTACGGGGTCATTGTCTATCAGGAGCAGGTGATGAAAATCGCCACCCATCTGGCCAACTTCAGCCTGGCGGATTCGGATATCCTGCGGCGAGCCATGGGCAAAAAGAAGCCGGATGAGATGGCCATGCAGAAGAAAAAATTCATCGAAGGAGCGCAGCGGAAAAAGATATCGGAGAAAAAAGCTGAAAAACTTTTTGACCTGATGGCCAAGTTCGCCGAATATGGATTCAACAAGTCGCACAGCGCCGCTTACGCCCTGATTGCCTACCAGACGGCTTACTTGAAAGCCCACTACCCGGTGGAATTCATGGCGGCTTTGCTTAGCAGTGAAATGGGGAACGCCGATAAAATATTGCGTTACTTAAGCGAATGCCGGGAAAAGAAAATCGAGGTCCTTCCCCCGGACGTTAACGAAAGTCGGCAGGATTTTACTGTTGCCGGGGAAAAAGTCCGTTTCGGTTTGGCTGCGGTTAAGAACGTGGGCCTGGCCGCCATCCATTCCATCCTGACCGTGAGAGAAGAGAAAGGAAATTTTGTCTCTCTCCACGATTTCTGTTTCAAAGTGGATTTACGCAAAGTCAACAAAAGGGTCATCGAAAGCCTGATTAAGTGCGGGGCTTTTGACAGTATCGCGCCCTCCCGGGCGAAGCTTCTAAGTGGCATGGAGGAGGCCATGGAATGGTCTCAGGGATTGGAACGGGAACAGAGCAACTTGCAGATTATCATGTTCGGGGGCATGCAGTCCATTAATAGTAAAGCAGAACCCCGTTACCCCGCCGTACCGGAATGGCCCGAAAGCCAGCGACTGGCCTTTGAAAAAGAAACTCTGGGATTTTACCTGACTGGCCACCCCTTGAATCATTATACCGAAGTCCTGCAGCGTTTAACCACTACCAACACCCGGCAAATCCGGGAAGTTGCCGACAAACAGGAGATAATCATCGGCGGGGTGGTCAATGCTTTAAAAGAAACCAACACCAAGAAAGGCGAGCGCATGGCCTTCGTGACCCTGGAGGATTTGCACGGGGTGGTGGAGGTGATCATTTTTGCGGAATTGTACAAAAACTCTTCTTTGCTGCTTAAGAGTGAAGACCCTGTTTTTATAAAAGGGAGGGTGGATGCCGGGGATGAAAACGTCAAGGTCATTGCCAGTGAAGTCCTCCCTTTCGAACAAGCTGTGGAGAAGTTAACAACCACCGTTCATTTGCGGGTCCGTTCTGAAGGTTTAAGCCAGGAAGACCTCGCGGCCATCAAAGAAATTTTTCAGGATTGCCGGGGAAATTGCCCGGCCTATTTACACCTGATTCTCCCGGAAGAGCGTGAAGCCGTCATTGTTCTGGGAGATGAATGGAAGTTGAGTTCGTCGAATCAACTGGTACAGCGGATGCGTGATTTGTTGGGATATGAAGCCGTAAGTTTTCAAGCCTAAAAAATAGGGTTCAAGGGGTCAAGGAGCCCAGTGAAATGACCGGCGCGAAGGTTCCAATCATTCCGGAAGCCTAGAACCCTTGAATCCTGGGACCCTTCCTTTATTAGTCAGGCCATAATTGTATAGACACTGAAGATTAAATCCCTCCTGCCCTCCCTTTAAAAAAGGGAGGAATTCCCCTCTTTGGA
>JASEHN010000010.1:0-13236 GCA_030018715.1 Thermodesulfobacteriota bacterium
ATCGCCCCTTCCAAAACCTCCATTCGCTTATCCATAGTTGTCTTACCTCCCTTTCCTGCCAGTGGGCATCCCGGGTTCAGATTATTTTTTCTTTCCGGAATTTTCCGATGTCGGCCGGACGGTACCCCAACCCTTTTAAAATTTCTTCGGTATGCTGCCCTAAAGATGGGGCCGGGCTGCGGATTTCTCCGGGAGTCTCGGAAAGTTTAATGGGGATGCCGATCTGCTTCAGCTGGCCGGCCAGGGGATGTTCCACATCAATAATCATCTGCCGATGCCGAATCTGCGGATCTTCCAATGTCTCCCCCATGTTTTTGACCGGTCCCAGGCAAACGTCCTGCCCATGGAAAAAGGCTACCCATTCATCGCGGGTCTTTTGGCGAAAGGTCTTTTTTAAAAAGTTGTAAACCTCTTGACCTTTTTCCCCTTCGGCCCTTTGATGATTAATAAAATCCTCCCGTCCTAATGCCCGGCAGAGATTGGCCCAAAATTGGGGTTCTAAGGGCCCAACGGTGATGGCCTTTCCATCCTGGGTCTCGTAGAGGGCGTAACATGGGATGTTTCCGGCCAGCCAGAACTTTCCTCTCTCGGGCGCAGTGCCTGTGGCCAGATACTCGGCCAAGGGAGCGTGCTGAAAGCCCATCACCCCATCGAGCATGGAGATGTCCGCAAACTGGCCTTTCCCCGTCCTCTGAACAGCCATCAAGGCCAGCAAAATTCCTACGACAGCCATAAGTCCCCCCGCAGAATAATCGGCGATGGGTACAGAGGGTAAGGAAGGGGGTCGGTCTTCGTAACCCACCAGGTCTAAGATACCACTGTAACCCAGGTAGTTGATGTCGTGGCCGGCAAGCAGCCGGTAGGGACCATCCTGGCCATATCCGGAGATGGAACAATAAACCATTTGCGAGTTGACTTCTTTCACTCGGGAATAGTCAATTCCCAAGCGTTCCACTACACCCGGGCGAAATCCTTCCACCACTACTTGGGAGGACCTGGCTAAAGCAAAAAAAATCTCCTTTCCCGCAAGGGTCTTAAGGTTTAAAGTAAGGCTCTTCTTATTCCGGTTGAGGTCAAGAAAACGAAGGCCCAGCCCTTTAATCGCCGGCTCCTCGTGCCGAAACCAATCGCCCCCTTCCGGATTCTCGATCTTGATCACTTCGGCGCCAAAATCAGCCAGGAGATGAGTGCAGTAAGGCCCGGGGAGGGTAAGGGTCAAATCCAGGATGCGTAATCCCTTTAAAGCAGACATTTATCCTTTCGTATTTGTTCACCGCAGAGTGCGCAGAGAGCGCAAAGAATCTCGAAAATTAAAAATCAAAGCCAATTCTACTCCGACATTTAAATGATTTTAGATCAGAAGCTTCATCAAATATAGTGCGATATAATGCCTTAAAGCGGGCAGAGAGGACATTAGTTTCAGTTCTCTTTGTCTGTTACGCCATCGTTCTGAGGAGCGAACTGGACATTGCCGGAACTTCCATGATTCCAAACAATCTGGATTCATGGGGAAAGACTGATTTGAGACACCCCCAGTCTCTTGTACCACTGGTTCTGCTGTACTAGTTTTTTTCCTGTATGCGCTGGAGCGTCAAATAACCAAAAGCCAGAAAAACAAGAAACACATGCCGGTGCCAGCCAGTCCAACTTCTACCCTCGTGGTGATCCAAGCCCAACTCTTCCTTCAGCTGCTGATATCCCTGTTCGATCCAGAAACGTTCATGAAAGAGGCGAACCATCTCCATGGTAGGTGTCCTGAGGCATAGTACTGAAGAAGTATCTCAGTTCATCGTCATCCTTGTTCTTGTGTCTTCTCTCAATAATCAGCCAGACTTCTTCGTGCCTAATTCCTTTCCGATAACCCTTGGCAGGCCATACCCTTCTGGATATAGCCTCAATTACCAACGGTTTGTCCAGACTGTCTTTCCGGATCTCCAGGTATTCCCAATCTCTTTCAGAGACACATTTTCCCAGTTCAGAGACCTTTACGGGCAGAGGATTCGTCTCCATCAGTTTCCGGTACTTCCTGGGCATTCCTCTTTTCTTCTCCTTGGGTTCCGGTTCAACAAAAACCGGAGACTCCAGAAAGACTTCCGTATCCGAATGAATCCCAACTACATACCGCTCTTTCCGGTTATCCAATTCCTTGCGAAACTCAGTCACGGTGCCATACCAGCTGTCGGCTACCACCGCCCGGTGCGGAATGCCATCCGTTCTTGCCAAGTAAAATTAACCTGGCTCAAGTTGCTTCAGAATCTACGTTATATATCAAATCAGAGGGAGAATATACTCCAAAGGGTGACATAGGAAAAAAGGGCCCATGGGGGCGTCTGAAGGACAGGCTTGGCGGCCTTAAAAAGGAAAAGCTCCAGGGTCAAAATGGACTGGGAAGAGCAAAAATGTCATTAGTGCTCTCCGGCTTTCGTATCACCGGTCTGGACGACTTCACCCCGCTCAATGGTGTAGATTTCCCCCACGAAGCTGATGCGCCTATCGTCAGATTCGGCGATCAGCACCGACAGCCCTTCGCCCTGGATATCCTGAATCGTCTTCCCCAGCTTCCCTCCGATGAGCGGAGCCAACCCCTCGAAGGGCTCGTCTAGAAGCAGAAGCTTGGTCCCGCTCATGATGGCCCGGGCCAGGGCGACCATCTTCTGCTGCCCGCCGCTCAGCTGGGTGGCCCTGCGGCTGGCCCATGTCTGGATGTCGGGCATCATCTGGTAAATGTAGTCCAGTCGCTCATTGGCACTTTCCAGGCCACTGGCCCAGGCCGGTGTCAGGATGTTGTCCTGTACCGTCAGCGCACCGATCAGCCGGCGGTCCTCGGGCATGTACCCGAAGCCCAGATGGGCCCGCCGGTACCCCGGGACTTTGGCCAGGTCCTGGCCATCGAAGGAAATGGCACCCGCTGACACGGGTACGAGCCCCATGATACTCTTGAGCGTGGTGGTTTTACCCGCCCCGTTTCGGCCCACGAGGCCGATGAGGCCACCGGAGGGGATGTTTAAGCTGACCCCCCTCAGGATGATGAACCCTTTGATGGTGACTCGAACATCGTTAACCCGCAGCATATTACACCCTACCTAATACGGTCTTTCTGACCTCGGGATCGGCCAGGACATTATCGGGCTTGCCGTCCGCGATCACCTGGCCTTCGTCAAACACCAGAACACGCCACCCGTAGCGCTGGACTACCTCCATATCGTGCTCCACGAATATGGTGGTGACATTGCTTTCCTGTAGGACTTTCACCAGCGTATCCATCACCTCGAATTTATCCTCGATGCTGACCCCGCTGGTCGGCTCATCCATCAACAGGAGCTTGGGTTTCAGGGCAAAGGAGAGAGCGATATCCAGGAGCTTTCTGCCTCCCTCGGGCAGCTCGCTTGTAGGACGATGGGCATAGGCGCTAAGGCCAAAGCGCTTTAGAGTCTCCAGCGCTTCGGCTCGTCGGGACTCTTTAAAGAGGGGTTGCCAGAAGCTGCCTCCGTTTCCTGACTCGGCCGCCAGGGATAGCAGCACGCTCTCCAGAACTCTCATGTGTCTGTAAAGCTGAGGAACCTGAAATGAGCGGGCCACGCCCAGCCTGGTAATCGTGCGGGGAGGCAGGCCAGTTGTATCTCGCCCCATGAGCAGAATGCGGCCTCGCTCGGGCTTTAGGTAGCCGGTGATAAGGTTTAGGAATGTGGTTTTCCCTGAACCGTTGGCTCCCACGATACCAACCAGTTCGCCCTGATTAACCTCGACGCTGATTCTCTCGGCAGCCTTGATCATCCCAAAATGTTTGGTCAGGTCTACTGTTTGCAAAATCAGGGGCGTCTCAACCATGGGTGCTCCCTTCCGCTTTCGAGCTAAACCGGCTCACCAAAGACTCGTAGATCGCCCACAGCCCACCGGGTCGGAACAGGATAATAAACAACATGATCCCGCCCAGCGTCAATTGCCAGGCATAGGGGAAATACTTTGATGAATAAGTCTGGATGAACTCAAAGGCTACGGCGCCCATCAAAGAGCCGAGTATGCCCTCGAAGCCTCCCAGCAGGGCGATGAAGACGAACTGTCCGGACTGGAACCAGAAGGCGTCCTCAGGGACGACATGGCCGACCGTGAAGGCCGCCAGGACGCCCGAAACCCCGCCGAGCCCGCCGGCGAGGATGTAGGTCAGGTAGATTACGCGTCGGACAGACTCTCCCGAGTACTCGATGCGTATCTCGTTGTCGGCGATGGCCCTGAGGAAATAGCCCAGCGGAGAGGCCAGGAAGCGGTAAACGACATAGGTGATGAGTCCGGCAATTACCAGGGTTAAGTAATAAAACGGGTAGGTGCCCGCGCGAAGCGGAAATCCCAGGAAGGTGGCCGTTCCGACCGAAATCCCGTCGGTTCCGCCGGTCACCCAGTAGAACTTGAGCAGGATGGCATATAGGATCATGGAAAAGGCTAGGTTGAGCATGGCGAAGAATACGCCCCTGTATCTGGCCATAATGAGTCCAACGAGGGCGGCCATGATCAGGCCGGTGAGAGCCCCCATGGGCACCAGCAGCAGTGCATCTCGAAACCCAAACCACTTGACGCTGAACCCGACGGTATAGGTGCCAGTGGCGAAGAAGAGGGCATGGCCGAAGGTTAACTGTCCCCCCCGCAGAAGCAGGGCCACGCCGAGTACGGCTATGAATGTGAAGAGGGCCTTGGTCAGGATGAAAACGACCCAGCTCGGCATTGCCAGGGGCACCAGGATCAGCAGGGCGGAGACAATGGAGACGACGCGCAGATTCGGTCTCATCTCAGATCCTCCTCTCTTCCACCGCCCCAAAGAGCCCCTGGGGTCGAAAGGCCAGCACGAGAACCATGATCAGATAGATTACCGCCAGCTCCAGCTCCGCGACCAGATGGATGGCCAGGGCCCGGGCGAGACCCACGATGAGCGAACCCAGGGCCGCACCCTCCAGGTTTCCCAGCCCCCCGATGGCGACGACCGCGAAGGACATCACCACCACCTCGGCGGCGAAGCCGGGGGCCACCGAGATCGTCGGCGCGATGAACGCCCCGCCGATAGCCGCGCTCAGGGCTCCCATGGTGAATGCCGCGGTATAGATGAGGCCCACGTTGATCCCCATGGCCACGCTGATCTCGCGATCCTGGATCACCGAAACCACGAGTTTTCCGAAGCGGGTTCCCCGGACAAGCCACACTAAGAAGACGCCGAACGACGCCGAGACGCCTATGAGGAGAAAGGTGTACCTGGGGTAAATGATCCCACCTACCGAGAATTGTCCCAGGAGAAAATAGGGCTCGCTCATGAACATCGGCTCCACCCCCCAGATCAGCTTCATTGCATCGTCCAGGATCAGGAGGATGGAGAAGGTCAGGAGCAGTTGGATGTGGATGTCGCTTCCGTAGATTCGCCGTAGGCAGAGCCGTTCGATGCTCGGTCCGGTTATGAGCCCGATAATAATGGCACCGGTCAGGAGCACGAAGTAGCTCAGATAGGGCGGAAGCCCCTTGTTAAGGAGCAGGATGGTGAGCCAGGTGGCCATGTAGGCGCCAAGACCGTAGATGGCGCCATGGGAGATGTTCAAGATGCGCAGTACCCCGTACACGAAGGTAAGGCCAACGGCGATCAAGAATAAGACGGCGGCGTAGTTCAGGCCGTCGAAGATGATGATGGTAAGCAAACCGATGTCCATGCTCGCACGAGCTCCTTCCTCATCTCAGGTTCCGTTCCAGTTTGCCGGGATATGAAGGGGGGCGTGGGGGACACCTTCCTCTCCCTCGCGCCCTCCCCGGCGGACAGGATTTGCGTTACTTTTTGAGGGTCTTCACCCAGTCGGGCGTCTTCATCCCCACCGGCGGCATGATCTGCTCGCCTGGAAACCGTTCACGTTTTTCCATCAAAGCAAAGCCATACTTTTTGGACATCTTGGTAATCCCCACCAGCCCGTCGTGGATCGCCTGGTGGTCCTCGGCTCGCATATGAATGTCCCCACCCGGCACCCTCCAGGTCAACCCTTTAAACGCCTTGATGACCTCTTCGGTCGTGGGCCAGCGACCCGTCTGGGCAATGGCTTTCTCGTACGCGGCCTTCATGCCTCCTATGGCCTGATAACCACGGTAGGAGACGTAATCAGGGTAGCGCCCTACCTTTTTATGATACCCCTCTACGAACTCCTTCTGCAGGGGGTCCTTCTCCGGCTCAGGATCGAGGAAATACGCTCCCGTGGCGCGGGGGCATAGCACTACGCCGTCCGGCATGTCCTTTCCGACGAACTGGTCGACCTGAGCACCGGTACTTAAGGCCACCAGGCTCTGCTTGAACAGGCCGCGAGGTAGCGCTTGTTTGATGAATGTGACCAGGCCGCCGCCCCAGAAGCTGGAGTGGACCACATCGGCCCTGGCTGCCAGCAACTTGGAGATTTCAGCCGAATACTCTCCGGCCTGGATTTTGGTCCAGAGCTCCGCCTTGACCTCCACGCCAGGTTGCAGCGTCTTAATCGCGCCCATGAAGGCTTCCCACGAGTCCCGGCCCCAGGCGTAGTCCTCGTTGGCCCCGGCGATGCTCTTGAGATTCGGCTTGAGCTTCAGCACATACCTGGCGAGCAACACGCTGTCTGCCGCCTGGTGGTTCGAGGTCCTGAAGGTATAGTGCAGTTTATGATCCTCGGTCAGGCGGTTGGTCCCGGCGACGTGGATCAATGTGAGGGTTTTCAATTCCTCGGCCACGGGGGCGATGGCCAGGGCATTGGCGCTGGAGGTGAACCCGAGGACGACGTTCACCTTTTCTTCCATCACCAGGCGCCTAAACTCGGTCACATTCTTCGCAGGGGTCCCGGCCTCGTCCAAGATCACTAATTTGAGGGGGACGCCTTTGATGCCACCCTCTTTGTTCCACTTGTCCACCAGCCATTCAGTGGCGTATCTTCCCGAAGTGCCAAAGATGGCGGCCGGTCCCGAGAGGAAGTCGACGAAGGCCACCTTCAGCTCGGCCGGCGCCCCGGGCGGGGCAGCATTCACGGGGAGAACCATTGCTCCAAGCCATGTCCCAACGGCGAGAATGCTTAGGAATAAGCCTGGGAGTAAGTTGATCTTTGGCATGTTAGACCCTCCTTTCATGAAATAGTCATACCCACTAATTAATGTTAGAACAGGTGTTGAAAGAAATGTCAAGAAAAAAAGGCCCCCGCTGAAAAAATTCTTCCAGGGGTAACTGGAGGCAAATCTCCGTGTCGCTCGAACAACGATCTATGGCGGGGTTTCGAGGTGTCGGGGGAATCCGCCCGGTTGGGGTTCGCTACTGTTTGAATTGCAGATTTTTTCGTGAAAAATCGACCACAGGGAATTTGAGCACAGGATTTGAGTATAAGTGATCATCTTTGAACTTGCCTTCTGTGCGGATTTGTAATAATTTTTATGAATCTTTATTTTTTTCTGCAATCAAAAGGCATTGCCATTTATTGTGAACACAAAAATAAAATAATCATGGCGAGCAACTGACCCGGGCGCTGTGCTGCGGGGCTATTTATCGAAGGAAGTTCCCACCCCTTCCCCGCCCTTCCCCCGGGGAGGGTTAGGGTGGGGGGATGAGGATCTAAATTCCCAGATCAGAAGGAAGGGGTGGCCATGTTACGAACGCTGGAAGAAAGAGTTCATTATCAACACACGGCCTTAGTGATTGTGGATATGCAAAATGACTTTTGCCATGAAGATGGCGCTTTCGGCAAAATGGGGCTAAATCTTACCTTGATTCAAAAGGTCGTAGCTCCCATGAAAAAATTGATCGAGAGTGCCCATCAATGTAGAGTGCCTGTTCTTTTCACCCAGATGCTCCATAGCCAGTGGACCAACTCGGATGCCTGGGTTCAACGGCATCGGGTCAAAAAAGCAGGCTGGGTGGATGAAGGGAAACCATCCCATCCCTATTGCCTGCCGGATACCTGGGGAGCGGACTGGTATGGAGTGGCGCCAATCAAAGAGGATTATGTAGCCATTAAACACCGGTATGGTGGCTTTGTGAACACCTCCCTGGATCTGATTCTGCGAAGTATGAAGAAAATATCTGTGATCGTGGTCGGGGTGGATACCACTCTCTGCGTGGCCTGCACGGCCCGGGGAGCTTTGATGCATGACTACTACGTCATCGTAGCCGAAGACTGCTGTGGCGGAGTGGACGAGGAGGAACACCGGTTTACCCTCAGGACTCTGGATAAATATTTTGGGATCGTCACGACCTCCCAAGAAATTATCCAGATCTGGAATAATCAGAAGAACTGATAGGGGGGAAGTCTTTCCCTCTCCGTAGGGGCGTCCCGCCGGGTCGCCCCTACCTGGCAGACCGAGAAGGAATTAGATTGCCGCGGCGCTTTGCGCCTCGCAATGACTACTTTATCTAACCTTTCACTGTAGCCAAATCTTTTAACCCCAACTCTTCCAGTTTTTCTGGTTTGATTTCTCCCTCTTCGTTCCACCCTCTCTGCTGGTAGTAATCGCGCAGCAGCTTTTCCAGGTCTACCACACGCCCCTTGGAAGGTCCATCGGTCAGGGGCTGTTCCAGGAAACGTTTGGGCAGATAATCATCCTTTCCAGTAAAACCTTCCCTTAGATTATACAAGCGCTCGATACTAAAAATCCGCTCTCCGGCTTTGAGTAGATCTGCCACGGTCGCCGGAATCCCTGTGGCCAGAGAAAACATCTCGGCAAACTCCGGGATACCCATGGGATCTCCCCGGCTGACGAACACGCAAAATCCGAGAGCATCCTGGATCGCCACTTCATCCTGTTGGCTCTTGACCAACGCTCCCTTGCCCTTGGTGTTGAACCGATCAACATAAGGCGGCGCCCCGAAGGTCTCCTGGACAATCAGACCCCGCTGATGACAACCGCCCCGGGGAGCAGTGGCATATTCGATCGCCATCCCCATGGCCCCCCTCGGGTCGTAGCCCGACATTTCCAGCCCTTTGACTTCCATGGCATAATTCTTAGCTCCATGCCCCAATCGAATCGCCGCCCGTTTCGCCCCTTCCGCCAGGATGCCTCCTATGCCTTTTCGGAAGGAAACTTTTTCAATCAGGGGTAACAAGACCTGATGGTTCCCGAATTTCAATTCCATCCCCTCCGTGTCTTTCAGAGAGAGGATACCTTTTTCGAAGCATTCCATGACAAAGCCAATCACATTGCCGGTGGAAATGGTGTCCACTCCATACCGGGTGCATAATTTATTGGCCGCGATGATCGAGGCCAGGTTGGCATTCCCCAGGTTGCTTCCCAAGGCAAACAGGGTCTCATACTCTGGCCCTTCGCTTTCGCTGCCGGCATACTCTCCTGACTCCACGCGGGTATAAGCTCGGCAGGCAACGGGGCACCGGAAACAGGATTCATGGCGGATGGAAGCTTCCTTCACCGCCTGGCCATCAATGGTTGTAGCTCCTTCAAACACTCCTTGTTGATAGTTCCGGGTTGGAAGCATTCCCTGGGTATTGACGATGGCAAGAACTCCAGGAGTTCCGTATTTTCCAAAAGCCTTGGCTTTTTCAGATTTTTTGAATTTGAGGTTTACTACCTCTCTGATGTATTTTTCGAAGGCGCCTTCCTCTGCCAGTGGCACCCTTTGGGTTCCCTGGACGGCGATGGCTTTCAGGTTTTTGGACCCCATGATGGCTCCACCGCCACCCCGTCCTAAAGTATGGCTCTCGGAGAAAATACTGGCGAATCGAACCAGGTTTTCTCCTCCAGGCCCGATACAGGCGATTTTGGTCTCCCTCCCCATGCTCGACTGCAGAATCTCTTGCGTCTCAATGGTGTCTTTTCCCCACAGATGCTGGGCATCTAAAATCTCTACCTTCTGGTCCAAGATCTGCAGATAAACTGGCTTCGGGGCATTCCCCCATATGACAAGGCCATCGTATCCCGTTCTTTTCAGAGTCGGCCCAAAGAAGCCACCCGCCAAACTCATCAGAATCGTATCCGACAGGGGAGACTTAGTTACGAGGGAATATTTCACACAACAGGGGGCGATCGTTCCCATTGCAGGAGAGGTAAAAAGGATAAAACGGTTGTCCGGCGAATAGGGATCAACCCGGGGAGGATTCTCCCCATACAGAATTCGGCCACCAATTCCCCGTCCACCCAGATAGTCTCTTATGAAATCATCGGGCAGCGGGGATGTGGTCACCTTACTTTCAGATAAATTCACTTTAAGGATTTTTCCAAAAAAACCGCCTTTCGCCATCCAGATTCCCCTTTCTCCAGGTTGGTAGAATGATGAATAGGGTTTATCATTGTTGCTTTTTTTGCGTTTCTTCTCTTTATTTGTCCCTATCGGCCCAAAGCCACTAACTGCCCCGAAAGAGCAATGTATCTCCAGACCTCAGAAGCAAGCCTTGTAATAAAATGAAAAAGATAAAATCAAGTTATAACGATTTGGATTGTTGCATCTCCTGGATATTTTTGCTATGACGCCACCTCAGGTAATGAGAAAAAGAAAAGGCGGAGATCAAGACCGCGCCGAGTAGGTCGGTGATTAGACTCGGCTCGATGAGTAAAATTCCTGCCGCCAGGGCGAAAATTCGCTCCGGCCAGGTACATTCCACCAAGGCGAATCTCTGCAAGCCGACGGCAAAGGCTGTCACTCCAATGATACTGGTGATTACGATCTGAATAATTTCGGAAGCGGGCCCGGCCAACAGAAGACCTGGACCAGAAATCCACATATATATAGGGAATGATGAAGGCCACCAGGCTGAATTTGAAAGCAGTCCATCCCACCCTATTGGGGTTGGCCCCGGCGATCGCTCCTGCGGCATAAGCGGAAAGGGCCACCGGGGGTGTAATGGTGGAAATACAGCCGAAATAGAAAACAAACAAATGGGCAGGGAGCACGGGGACGCCGATCTTAATCAAAGCGGGTACGACCATCGTGGCCAGGACCACGTAAGCCGCAGTGGTGGGCAAACCGCATCCTAAAATGAGGGAAGCAAACATGGTGAAGCCTAAGGCCAACCAGATCGATTCGCCCGAGGTGGTGATCATCAGTCTGGAAAACTTGAAAAAAAGAAAAATCGCTCAATTTAGATATTATTCAACTGGGTTAGACCCGTTCCGTCCCCTCTGTCTCTTCCCATGAATACCATTAACGCCCATCGGGACCTTGAACGTGGTGCAGGAGGCGGTAGATATACGGCGACCCCACACTCTCTGCGCCCCATGCTTTAAGGGTGTAGTCCGTCAGTAACTTACCGGCATTTTCAGCTTGAGTGAGTGATGAGGCTTCTACCACCATGACCCAGTACACCATTTGGTCCCTCCCTCCGCGCAGGGCCAACTCGTTCGTCCTTTGAATGGTAATTTCCGGGTCCCCTTCCCAAAGATGGGCCCGGATGATGCCGGTGGCCCCGGGTGAGCCAAGCAAATCGGGGAATAGGGATTCCGAAATTCGCCGGCGCAGTTCCTCTTCCCTTCCCGAGATGGGCTTGATCTCCAGGGTTAGAGCCGCGCAGCCAATCCCCCTTCCTTGGTCGAGGGTCTCGCGACAAGCAGTCCGGTTCATGTTCTTGAACCAGGCCATGTTTCGCCGGGTCCAATCGGTCGGGTTGTTGATCCGTTGCAGATAGACGGGAGTTCTCAACACTTCAACGGAGGTAGTGTGGTAAAAGGTAAAGTATTTTGGGCCGCGGCCCGTGGACTCGTAACGGCGGGCAGTCAGAAATCCTGGAATGCCCAGCCGCTCAAACAGATGTTCCTTGAAGTACCACTCATGATAGTCAGATTCGTTTTTGGGATCCAAGTCGTTCCATATCGCCAGGACTCCCCGGATTTCACCTTTTTCCCTCTGCTGGCCATTTCTATTTTCCGGTTGCATGAGCTTCTCCTTTTTAAAACGTATCCCTGTTTACCCTGGCCTGGAAAGCATCCTCTATTTCCTACTCCGATTCTAAAATATCTTCTTTTGGCCCTCTTTCCGTTCCGGCAAGAAGGGCATCGCCAATCCGCCCATCAGACCTGGAGGGCGGCTAAGAAACCTTCGTGGATGGCTTCTTTGGCCCTCCGGGGCTCAAGGCAATCGCCGATGGAAAAAAGCTGAGTAACCTTTCCTTTCAGGTTTTGAGCAGTCTCATTATCGGGCCGAGAGCCTAAGGCCAGGACGATGGTGTCGGCCTCCAGCCATAGCTCTCTCCCTTCTTTGTTAACGAATGCCCTTCCATCCTGGACTTGCTCTACCTTGGTCGAAAGCATAACAGAAATGTTCAGGCTGGGCAATCGCTCCAGGAATAGGGCACGGGTAGTCCCCTCCATATCTGCGGCCAATTTTTCCAGCATCTCCACCACGGTTACCCGGCAGCCCTTCTGGGATAAAAATTCTGCGGTCTCCATTCCCACCATGCCCCCGCCCAGGATGAGAACTTCTTTCCCGGTCTCTTTACCGGATAGCACTTCCCAGGCAGTCAGAAGGGTAGGCGCGGAAAAAGTTTCAGGAATGATGGGTTGCGCACCAGTGGCTACGATGACCGCATCCGGTTTTTCTCCTTGGATCAACTCCTCATTTCCTTCGGTGTTAAGCCTGATCTCCACCCCGTCACGTCTAACTTCCTGGGTGAGCCACTCGATAGCCTGCCAAAGATTCTGCTTGTGGGGAGGAATCGAACCCAGGAGCATCTGCCCCCCCAGACGGGAGCTTTTTTCCAAAAGGGTAACCCGATGCCCCCGTTTTCTGGCGACCCGGGCCGCTTCCAGCCCTCCAGGTCCCCCGCCAATGATGAATACTTTTTTAGCCTTCTCTGCCGGTTCAACCTGGTATTGCATCTCGTATCCCAGGGCGGCGTTTTGGAAGCAGCTCAGTTCCTCTTGCTGAAAAAGTCTCCAGACGCAGTAATTGCAGGCCACGCAGGGACGGATTCGGTTCCTTTCGCCCTGCGCCACCTTGAGCGGCCAGTAAGGGTCGCAAAGAAAAGCCCTCCCTGCAGCTATTAGATCGGCCTGTCCCTCAAGGAGTACCCTCTCCGCTACCTCGGGGATACCCAATCGGCCCACGGCGATGATTGGAATTCGCACCTTCTTTTTAATAGCTTCGGCTAAGGGGACATGGTAGCCTTCAGGAAAGACCATGGGAGGAATGACCTGGGCTGAACCGAGGAGAGATTCTGTAGTCCCTCCCGATACGTGAATGGCCGAAGCTCCGGACCGCTCCAGTTCTAAAGCCCAGTCCAGGGCTTCTTCCAGAGGGTAACCGTCTTTTAAGAATTCTTTAGC
>JASEHN010000010.1:13246-19158 GCA_030018715.1 Thermodesulfobacteriota bacterium
GGATTTTCCAACCTCATTCCGTACCCGCCTTAAAACCTCCAGGGCAAAGCGGGCCCGCTTCTCAGCATTCCCCCCATATAGATCATTTCTTTGGTTGGTCCTCGGCGACAGAAATTGGTGGATCAAGTAGCCATGGGCCCCATGAACTTCGACGGCATCGAACCCGGCCTCTTTGGCCCGACGGGCCGCTGAACCGAATTGATTGATGACCTCCTGAATTTCTTCCAGGTTCATCTCTTTGGGTGACGGCCATCCAGCCCCCCGGGATATGGGGGAAGGGGCCAGAGGCGAGCTTCCGATGATCTGGGGATCAGCCAGCCTTCCGGCATGATGGAGCTGCAGGGCAATGGCCGATCCTTGGGCATGGATTGAAGTAACCAGACGCCGAAGGCCGGGCAGGAAGGAATCATCATAGGCGCAAAGGCCGCGGCCCCGATGCATCCCGGACAGGCTTACCGGGCTGGCTTCGGTAATGATCAATCCCGCTCCCCCCCTGGCCCTTTCGGTATAATAACAGATGGCCCGATCGCTGACTGTTCCCTGGGGATGGGAAAAATTATTTCCCATGGCCGCCATGAAGATACGATTCTTCAGGCGCAGGCTGCCCATCGAAAAAGGTGAGAAAATTGTATCCATCTGAGCCATGGGTTCCCCTTAGTACCAATTTTGTTTTTTAGCTGGGTAGGGTTAATTTTCCTCTTTTCCTTTGGCCATTTCCTCCAGATAAGTGAATATCGCCGTATGATCGTCTTTTTTTCCACCCCCATGGGCCAGGGCATAACCGAACAATTGCTGCACCATGTTGGCCAGGAACATAGGAATCTTGTACTCCCGGGCCATACGTGTAACCGTATCGATATCTTTGTACATCAGGTCGAGGGCAAATCCGGAATTGAAGGTCCGGGGCAATACGAATTTGGGGAACTTGAAGTCCGTGGAGTAGCTGCGGCCGGTGCTGACCTGCAAGACTTCCATGACCCGCTGGGGTGAAAGACCCAATTTCGTCGCCAGGATGATAGCCTCGGAGGTAGCCGCCATGGTTGTGGCCGATAGAAAGTTATTGATGGCCTTGACGGCATGGCCAAACCCGATTCCTCCCATATAAAAAAGGTTTTTCCCCAGAACCGAAAGGATTGGCCGGCAAGCTTCAAAGATGGCCTCGTCGCCCCCGACCATGATGGAGAGAGTGCCGGCTTCAGCTCCTACCACTCCTCCGCTGACTGGGGCATCGATCATGGATACGCCTTTGACCGAGAGAGATTGGTGAACTTTTTGAGTGCTGGGCGGGTAGGCACTGGTCATCTCCATAAGGATATCTCCGGCCCGTGCTCCCAGGAGGAGGCCTTGAGGACCCAAGACCACCTGCTCAACAGCCTCAGAATTGGGCACGATGGTGATGACCTTGCGGCACTTCTCCCCCACCTCCTGGGCCGAAGAAGCACCTTCTGCCCCCTTACGAACGAGCGCTTCTATGGCTTCCGGCTTCAAGTCATAGACGACCAGACGATACTCAGCCTCCAGCAATCTCTTGCTCATGGGTTGCCCCATGGCCCCCAAACCGATGAACCCAAGTTTTCCTTCCATGGTTATTCTCCTACTATTTTTTTAATCACAGAGATCCCAATTTTTCAGCGGCCATTTCCCGCAGTTTGAATTTCTGCACTTTGCCGCTGGCCGTTCGGGGATAGTCTTCTATCGTGATTACCAGGTCGGGGATTTTGAACCGAGCGGTTTTGTCCTTCATGAACTCATAGATTTCTTCCCGGGTCACCACCTCTCCCGCATCTTTAGGGATGATACAGGCCACCGTCTTTTCTCCCAGACGCTCATCCGGATATCCCACCACCTGGCACTCCTTTACTTTCGGGTATGTATAGAGGACGCCTTCGATTTCGGTGGGGTAAAGGTTCTCTCCTCCCCGGATGATCATGTCTTTGATCCGACCCTTTAGCCGGATGTTCCCCTCCTCGTCCATGGTTCCCAGGTCGCCGCTGTGAAACCATCCTTTTTCGTCTACGGCTTGAACCGTTAGTTCCGGATCCTTGTAATACCCGAGGAAGTTGGTGGGACCCCGATGACATATTTCTCCTAAGACTCCCACGGGAACAATCCGGTTGCTATTCGGCTCCACAATCTTGACCTCATTCCCCACGGCCAGGGGCGGGCCAGGGCTCTCGGCGATCAGCCCGATGGGTGAATCCGGAAGACTGAGCACGTTGCTGCCGCATTCGGTGGTCCCGTCTCCCTGGAGAATTCCACAGTTGAATTTCTTGACGATCTGTAAGGCCACATCGGGAGGCATGGGTGCCCCGGTAAACAGGGCAGAGCGCATAGAGGAAACATTCGTCTCATCGAACTGCGGATGGTTCATGAGGTCGATGAACATGGTCGGGACACCGACGGCAATGGTGGCTCTGCACCGCTCCAGCTCTCGGAGGGAGGCCTCCGTTCTGTACCGGCCCATGAGGATTAATGTCCCCCCGGTGAGGAAGGCGGTGTGTTGCACGACACAGTTGCCGGTGGTATGGAAGAGGGGGGTCATGTTCAACCACACATCCTTTTCCGTGGCCCTCATCCGATCGGCAATTCCCACGGAGTGGAGCATGCGGGTGTTGTGCGTCTCCACCACCCCCTTGGGCCGGCCGGTGGTGCCTGAGGTGTAGGCGATCTCCAGCAGATCGTCGGCTTCCACGGGGTGGTCTTGGAGATATTTTTCCAGAAACCCCGGGCCGAGCTTCTTCTCCCAGTTCTGGGAAAGTAACTCCTGAAAGCTCAGCATCCCTTCCTTAGGTCTCCCTTGGACAATGATATGGCGTAGGGAAGGAATTTCCGGCCGGATTTCGGCTAAAAGATCGACGAAGCGAAAATCCCGCCACTCTTCGGGAATAACCAGTGCTTTGGCCTCGAGGTGATTGAGGACGGTTAAAACCTCCATCTTGCGGTAAAGGGGGTTCATGGGCGAGACAACGAGGCCCAGCTTGGCGCAGGCATAGAGGGCGATGGAATATTCGGGCCAATCGGGAAGGAGCAGGCCGAGCTTATCATCCCGGGAGAGCCCCAATTCGATGAGGGCTTGAGCAAAGGCATCGACGGACTGCTGGAACTCTCGGTACGTGTACCTCTGGTCCTGGAAGAGGATGGCCGGACGGTCGGGATGCCGGGCCACGGTCTCCTGCAGCATCTGGCCAAAAGTCTTACCCTTGGTCCAGTTGATTCCCAGCACTTGGCAATAGCTTCGGGAGAGCCTTCTCTTTTCCCCGGGCATCTTTCATCCTTTCTGTTCTTTTTCCTTCGAGGCCTTCTCGGCCATCATATCCCGCAGGACGTTCTTCTTGATCTTGCCGCTGGGGGTGGTGGGAAACTCGGACATCAGCTCCACCCGGTCAGGGATTTTGAAATGAGCCACCTTGTCTTTAAAAAAGGCTTTGACCTCCTCCTGGGTGATAAGCTCACCAGTCTTGGGAATGATGCAGGCGCAGGTCTTCTCTCCCAGGCGTTCGTCAGGTATTGCGACTACGCTCACCTGGGCTACTTTGGGGAGGGTATAGAGGATGTCCTCAATCTCTGTGGGCGAAATGTTCTCTCCCCCGCGCACAATAATGTCTTTAATCCGGCCAACGATTCGGAGGTTGCCATTCTCGTCCATGGTGGCCAAGTCACCGCTGTATATCCAGCCTTTTTCATCGATGGTCTGGGCGGTTCGCTCCGGATCTTTAAAGTATCCGATGCAGACATTCTGCCCTCGGGCGCAGGCTTCCCCTTTGAGGCGGATGGGAACGATACGCCGCTTCTGGTCCACGACCTTGTGCTCCATTCCGGGTTGAGGCCTTCCTACCGTTTCACAAACTACCTCCACTGGGTCGTCCAGTCGGGTGATATTGCTCATGGCTGTTTCCGTCATGCCGTAGGCCGAAGTGACATAGCAACCCATCTTTTGAATAATCTGTCTGGCCACCTCGATGGGCAGCGGCGCCCCGGCCAGTACCATGGCCCTGACTGAGGAAAAGTCATACTGATCAAAGTCAGGCCTCTGGAGCATCATGATCGGCATGGTGGGAACCCCGATGGGCAAGGTTACCCGGTGACGGGAGATTTCCTTTAAGGCTTCTTCCACATTCCAGGTTTCTAACAAAACCTGGCAGGAACCTTTGATCACAGAGGAGTAAAAAGCGTTGACTAAGGCTGTGGTGTGGGAAAGGGGTACCATGATCAGCCAAACATCGTCGGCCTTGAGGCCAATGGACGTGGCCGTGCCCAAGGCCGAACGGCACCGAGTGTTATGGGTATGCATCACTCCTTTGGGTGTACCTGTAGTCCCTGAAGTGAAGATAATTTCAAGGAGGTCATCGGCTTCTACGGGGAATTCCCTCAGATAGACCTCCCGGTAATAATCTTTGGGATAACGTTTTTCCCACTCCTGGGCGACTAGCTCCTCAAAAACGAGCTCATCGGGGTGGCGACGTTTCCCGGAGACAATCACCTGCTTTAGGGTAGGAATGACTCCACGGAGTTCCTGGAAGAGGGCGGAGAAGGAGAAGCCCCAAAATTCAGAGACCGAAACCACGGCCTTGGCTTCTGTTTGCCTGAGAATGTATTCGATTTCTTTCCTTCTCAGTCGTTCAGAAACAGGGACGGATACGGCTCCCAATCGGGCCGCAGCAAGAAGAGTGATGATGAACTCTGGCCGGTTGGGAAATAGAATGACGATCATATCTCCCCGCCGGATTCCCAGGTCGATGAAGGCTAAGGTCAGCCTGTCCACAAGGAGTTTGAGCTCCCCCCAGGTGATTCGCCGTTCCCGAAAGATCAGGGCGTCTTTCTCTTGGTAGGTTTCGGCGGTCTTTTCGAAATACTCACCCAGGGTAACTCCCGGGGGAATTTCACCGGGAGCGTGGTAATAACTCCTGGTTAACTTATCCATGTCGCCCTCAAATGCGTGGTTCACCACAGAGATCACGGAGTACGCAGAGAAAATATTTTATCAAAAAACCCTGAATAAAGCTCATTTTTCTTCAACTTTGATTTTTAATTTAATTGTATAGGAAATTCCTTTTTTCAACTTTAGTGTAGCCTGCGGCTGGATCACTTTAGACGTTTGACATATTCTTTACTTTTTCTTAATCACGGTTTTAAAACTCTATGATCTCTGTGCCCTCTGTGGCTAATTTTAATTTAAATTTCTGATCTGCGTACTCAGCGTGCTCTGCGGTGAAAGGCTTTAGCACATGGTCAGGCCGCCGGATACGCTAAGGGTCTGACCGGTGATGAAGCCGGCGTCATCGGAAGCCAGAAAAGCCACAGCCCCGGCGATATCTTCGGGTTTGCCCAGGCGCCGGAAAGGAACCGCTTTGGTCATGGCGTCGATGATTTTAGCCCCAGTTTCCCCCTTAGTCATTTCGGCCAGAAGAGGGGTATCGGTTGGCCCCGGGCACACACAGTTGACGTTGATCTGATAACGGGCCATCTCTCGGGCGATGGTCTTGGTGAAAGCGATGATTCCTCCTTTGCAGGCGGAATAAACCGCCTCCCCGGAACTTCCCACCCTTCCGGCATCAGAGCTGATGTTGACAATCTTTCCGTATTTTCTTTCAACAAAGTGTTCCAAAACAGCGCGAGTGCAATTGATGGGTCCCTTGAGATTGATGGCAATGACTTTATCCCATAATTCTGGGTTATTCTTCATAAAAGGCTCAATTATATCCCACCCGGCATTATTCACCAGGATGTCGAGTTTTCCAAAGGTGTTGATTGTGGTTTTGACCATATCTTGCACTTGAGCTCGGTCCGTAATGTCCGTGCCCAGGGCCAAACCCTTGGCCCCGGCCTTCTCCAAAAGAGAAACAGTTTCCTTAGCTCCATCAATTTTCAAATCGGCCACAACCGCCTTGGCCCCCAGGGACCCAAATTTTAGA
>JASEHN010000384.1 GCA_030018715.1 Thermodesulfobacteriota bacterium
AAACCATGATTAAGAAAAAGTAAAGAATATGTCAAACGTCTAAAGTGATCCAGCTAAGGCGGACTAAAGTTGAAAAAAGGATTTTCCTATACAATTTAATTAAACGCCCCATGTCTGGGCAGCGAATTTTCTACGACCCGGCCACTTTCTAAAACGATACGTTCTTTGGGCAGCATCGCTGGAAGCCCGTCATTGTGCGTGGCTAAAATCAAGGTTGTTCCGCGCAGATTTATTTCATCAAAGAGGCGTAAAATTTCCTGGGCAGCCTTAAGGCCGATACTTCCGGTAGGTTCATCGGCCAAGAGCAACAAAGGGTGATTCACAATGGCCCGGGCAATAGCCACACGCTGTTGTTCTCCGGCAGAAAGCTGGGAAGGCAAACAACTCCCTTTACGCTCCACTCCTGTAAGCCTTAAAGCCTCCAGGGTTTTTTTGGCAATCTCTTTTCTTTCTCCTCCTATAACTTCCAGAGCAAAGGCCACATTTTCGAAGATTGTCCGCCGGGAGAGGAGCTTTAAATCTTGAAAAACCACGCCGAGACTTCTTCTCAGTTTGGGAATCTCCCTGGGTTTCAGGCGATTTACGTTAAATCCATTGACCTGGATTTCTCCTGCTGTCGGGCGCTCAGCCGCGTATAGCAGCTTCAGGAAGGTCGTCTTCCCGGCTCCGGTGGGCCCGGTAAGATAGACAAATGCCCCTTTTTCCACCTTCAGGGTAATGTCCGTCAGCGCCTGAGGGCTGGCGGCGTAAGCCTTGCTCACATGGATCATCTCAATCATCGTCGGTGGGCCTGACTCCTTAAGTAACCTTTTTCCCCCTCATGGTTTTGCGCCCCTACCAATCGTTTCAGGGACGAGATAATTCTCATGCAGAAAACCGCCTTTTCCCTCCCCCTCTTCGACGAAGGGTGGGGGTGATAACGATTTGGAATCACAGACATTTATTTTTAGTTCTCCCCCTGCCTCTCTCCCGCAAGAGGAGAGGTAGTTTCCGGATGAGAACGAGATAGATAATATGCTCGCAAAAAGTATGATCGGCCGGCAATCTCAGATATTTTTTCAATATTAACACATCCTTGGGCTTATCACAAGATAGTAAATATCCCAAACCAGGGCCAAGGTATTTAAAATTGCAGATCTCAAATCAGAAATTGGCTAATGTTTGGATTTTGAATGTGTTTCGACCCGCGTTTGGCGGCATGTGATATTTGGATTTCGAATTTTTCAATTCCCTTTCTTGGTATTGGCTACGCCAGATTAGGGAATAAAACTTGATTGTATAGGAAATTCCTTTTTTCAATTTTAGTCCGCCTTAGGCGGATCACTTTTGACACTTATCCTTTACTTTTTCTTAATTATGTTTTTAACAACTCTGTGATCTCTGTGCCCTCTGTGGCTAATTTTAATTTATTTCCCTCATGGCGTTGGCAGGGCAGTGATGACTGTTTTTATTTTTTCTTTCTTTTCGAAAGAAAGGGCAAATTGGCGGGCTTCCTGCAAAGATTGAAAATGCCCGACGCGCACCCGATACCAGGTCCCCTTTGCCGCTGCGCTTCCGGTGATCTGATAAGCGGCATATCCTTTGTTCTGCAACTTATTGACCATCTGTTTGGCCTCTTCCGCATTGTTGAAGGCCGCGACCTGCAGCGTAAAACGGGCTTTGGCTGTGTCGGATTTCTTTTCTTCGGCAGAAGAGGAAACAATCTCTTCCGCAGGGCCTAAAACCTTCTCTTCCCAAACCTTTTGTTTGGCCTGAGTAGTTTGTCCGCCTTTTTCTTTTGGCTTTGCCCCAATTGCGGGCATTGGGGATTTTTCTTCCGTGTTGGGCAGGAAGACCCTCTCTTTAAGCTCGGCATGACGCGGAGAATCCTTTTTTTCTCCGTTTTTTCTTTCCAGTTTTGCCCGGGAGGGGGATTCCCCGCGATACTTAAGATCGCTTAGGGCTTTGCCCATCCATACCCCGGAAACGAAAGCCACCAGAGTCAAGATGAAGGCGCCGGCTATGATAAAAGCCCACCTTTTGCCCCCTTCTGCCGCCGGGGAACGAGCGAATCTTACGGCCCCGGGGGTAGTTCTGATCCGGCGCCTGGCCGCCTCTCTTTTCAATTTTTCAATCTCTGCTTCCATTACATACGTTCCAGAGCTTCCATCCCCAGGATTTCCAGGCAGGCGGCGAGGACTCTTTTTACTCCATGAGTCAAAAGGACGCGAGCCTGCGTTACTCTTTTTTCTTCCCCCAGCACCCGGTGTCTGGCCAGAAAAACATTAAAGGACATGGCTAACTCCAGCATATAAACAGCGATTACTGACGGCTCATACTCTGCGGCGGCCCGCTCGATGACTTCGGGAAACTCTCTCAGGCGCTTGATTAAATCTAACTCTTCATCGCTCGCCAGAACCCCATAGTCAACTGCCGCCATCACCTCCCCGGAATATTTCCTCATTATTCCGCAGCAACGTACGTGAGCGTTCTGACAATAAGGGCCGGTAGCGCCCTCAAAGCCCAGGATTCGATCCCAGTCGAACTCCACGTCTTTAGTCCGTTTGGTCCTAAGGTCGTTAAAAATGATGGCCCCCAGACCTACAGCCCGGGCGATATTCTTCCTCTCCTTCTCTAAAATCTTCCCGATGCGGGCTTCCTTGTCCTCACCCCGCTCTTCGATCACCCGTTCCGCTCGCTGCACTGCCTCGTCGATGACATCCTGCAAAAAAACAACTTCTCCTCGGCGGGTGCTCATTCCCAGAACATGGCCAAAGTCCACATGTGCTAACCTTTTACTCCACTCGTAGCCCATGAGTTCCAAAACCTTGAACAACTGCTGGAAATGGAGCCTTTGGGGAACGCCCACAACATAGATCATCTTGGCGAAATCCCATTTCTCAAAGCGATATTCAGCCGCGGCAATGTCCCGGGTAAGATAAAGGGTGGCTTCATCTGTTTTCAGAATGAGGGCCGGCGGCATCTGATAGGCTTCCAGAGGCACCACCCAGGCCCCCTGGCTTTCTATGAGAAGCCCGGTCCCGCGCATACGTTCGATTAAGCCGGGAAGCCAGTCCTGGTAGAAGCTTTCTCCTTCGTAAGAATCGAAAGTGATGCCCAGGAATTTATAGAGCCGCTTAAATTCTTCCACGCTGATTTCCCGGAAACGGCTCCAGAGAGAGCGGGCCTCGGGGTCTCCCTCCTCCAGTTTCCTGAACCAGCCTCTCGCCTCTTCGTGAAGTGGTTCTTCGTCTTTACTCTCCTGGTGAAACCGGCTGTACACCTCCAGCAGATGTTTCAGGGGCTTAGCTTCCAGTTGCTCCAGGCTCCCCCATCTTTTGAAGGCCGTGATCACTTCCCCGAATTGCTTCCCCCAATCCCCCAGATGATTGAGCCGGACTACGTCATATCCCCGTCGTTCGAAAATCTGACAGAGAGCATGGCCGATGATCGTAGAGCGCAGGTGGCCGACGTGAAAAGGCTTGGCAATGTTGGGGGAAGAGAATTCGATCAGGATTCTTTTTCCCGCTCCTTCCAAACTCTGTCCGTAGCCGGGCCCCTCGAAAAAAATTCTTTGCAAAACTATCTCGGCCCAAACCTCCCGCTGGATTCGGAAATTGATGTAGGCTCCTGCCGTTGTGCAATCGGCCAGCAGCCCTGCCGGCTTGAATTTCAGGACGATCTCCCGGGCCAAATTCTGGGGAGATTTTTTCATGGTCCTGGACAATGTAAAGCAGGGAAAGGCATAATCTCCCCATTGAGGATCACGGGGGACCTCTATCCATCGATGCAATTCATCGGCAGAAAGGCCTGTTTCCCCTGATATAAAATCAGCTATGGCCCGGGTCACTTCGTTCATGGATCCGTTAAAAACTATTCACCGCAGAGAACGCAGAGAATTTTTAAATCAAAAGAAAAACAAAAAAATGACATTCTTGCAAATCTCAAAATATGTTGTTAAATCGTCATTCCGGGCAAGCGA
>JASEHN010000385.1 GCA_030018715.1 Thermodesulfobacteriota bacterium
GGCCTTTTTTTGGCATCGCATCTCGGATCAAATATCCGGGAGTTGGAGGGCGCGCTGACGCGCCTTCGGGCTTTTGCTTCTCTTACGGGAAACGAGATTGATCTTTCCATGGCCACTGAAACGCTCAAAGAGCTACTTACCGATCGCCAGAAGATGCTTAGTATAGAAAACATTCAAAAAACTGTCGCTAATTTTTATAGTATAAAAGTTTTAGACTTAAAGTCTGCTAAAAAAATTAAACTTTTTACCCTTCCCAGACAAATTTCCATGTACCTCTGCCGGACTATGACCAAATCTTCTTTTCCAGAAATAGGAACTAAATTCGGGGGTAAGGATCATTCTACGGTTATTCATGCCTGTCGCAAGATTGAAAAAAAAATTGTCGAAGACCGGGAGATTAAAAATGCCGTGGAAACCATTAAAAATGAACTGCAAAAATAAGTTGGTTTCCTGTGGATGGAAAGTGGATTGCCTGACGATTTAACGCTCTTGTTTTTTTTTTATACTTTTATCCACAGTTTCTCTTTTATCAATGCACATCCCTTTTTAATTTAAACGTGTTGAAATTTAAAAATTTTTTGTTTATTATCTTTATTTGCACAGGAACTACTAATACTACTAATGGTTTCTATTAAAATATATTAATATTAGTATGGAGAGAAAATATGGAATTTAATATTAACAAGGAAGAATTTGTCAAAGGTCTTTTCCGGGTTCAGAATATTGTAGAAAAGAAAGGAACAATGCCCATACTTTTAAACGTTTTACTCGATGCCCAGGGGAGGGATTTATCCATAACAGCAACCAATTTAGAGGTAGGCTTAAAGGGGATTCATCCGGCTGAAATTATTAAGGAGGGAAGGGCGACCCTATCAGGAAAAAAACTTTACGAGGTAATAAAAGAACTTCCTGAAAAAAAAATTTCCCTTAAATTGAAAGAGAACCAGTGGGTTGAAATTTTTAGTGGAAAGTCTCTTTTTAATATTATGGGACTTTCTGCGGATTCTTTCCCTTCTCTCCCTGTTTTTGAAGAAGAGGATTTTATTGAGGCTGATTTAGTTGTTTTTAAAGAAATGATTGAAAAAACGCTTTTCGCCGTCTCTTCCGACGAAACCCGCCATAATCTAACCGGTGTGTTTTTTTTACAAAAAACAGAGGGAGAAGAAAAAACGCTTAAAATGGTAGCCACGGATGGTTACCGTCTTTCTATGATAGACCGCCCACTAAACACGGTAGTAAAGGGTTTGGAAAACGGCATATTGCTTCCCAAAAAAGGCCTGGCGGAATTATCTAAATTATTAGAAGAAGGCGGAGAGAAGATTTGGATAAAAATGAAAAACAACAATTTCATAGTTAAAAAGGACGGCGTCGTTTTAATAATGCGCCTTCTGGATTCTGAATTTCCCGACTATCGGCAAGTAATCCCGCTTAAAACAAAAAGACATATTCGCATAAAGAGAAGTCAGTTCATGGAATCCCTGAAGAGAGTATCAATTCTTTCCAGCGAGAAAACAAAGGGAGTTAAATTTCATTTTAGCCAGGACACCTTAGAACTAACAGCCTACAATCCAGAGCTCGGAGAAGCCAAAGAAGAAATTGAGGTAGAGTATAAAGGGGAAGATATTAAGGTAGGATTTAACGCCAGGTTCTTTTTAGAGGTTTTAAACATATTGAAATCAGACGATGTTTTTTTGGATTTGGAGGATGGGATAAGCCCTTCGATCATAAGGCCAGATAATGATGAAAAGCACACCTGCGTGGTTATGCCCATGAGGATATAGTTTTAGAGAAAGGTGAAAATTTTGTTAAAAAAGAACGACCAAGAAACAGAAAAAAACGAAAGCCCGCAAGACTATACAGCAGAAAACATTAAGGTTCTTCAAGGGCTGGAGGCGGTAAGAAAAAGACCAGCAATGTATATCGGAAGCACCGGCAGTTCCGGGCTGCATCACCTGGTCTATGAAGTTGTGGACAATTCCATTGATGAAGCGCTGGCGGGTTATTGCACCAAAATTGATGTCATCATCCAAGATGATAACAGCGTTACTGTAGAAGATAACGGGCGGGGCATACCCGTGGATATGCATAAAGAAGAAGGGCGGCCCGCAGCTGAAGTGGTTATGACCACCTTGCATTCCGGAGGAAAGTTTGACAGCGAAAGCTATCAATTTTCCGGCGGCCTTCACGGCGTAGGCGTCTCGGTGGTGAACGCCCTATCCGAATTTTTGGAACTGGAGATATGGCGCGACGGAAGCGTTTATTTTCAAAGGTATGAGAGGGGCGTACCCGCATCCCCCTTAGAAATAACCGGCAGCACGAAGCGGCGAGGAACAAAGATTAGATTCCGTCCGGATTCCGAGATATTTGAGAACATTGATTTCAGCTTTGACACCCTGTCCCAGCGCCTGCGGGAGCTTTCCTTTTTAAACAGCGGCCTTAGGATATCGATAAACGATGAAAGGGCGGAAAAAAAGCAAGACTTCCAGTATAAAGGGGGCATAGTTTCTTTTGTAGAGTACCTGAATAAAAACAGAGGAATTATCCACCCCAAACCCATCCACCTCGAGGGAGAAAAAGAGGGGATTTACCTTGACATTGCCCTGCAGTACAACGATGGATATACGGAAAACCTTTTCTCCTTTGCCAACAACATTAACACCCACGATGGCGGAACGCACCTGGTGGGTTTTAAATCAGCGCTCACCCGCACGCTGAACAATTATGCGGCCAGTAACAACCTTCTTAAGAGCCTGAAGGTGAGCCTGAGCGGAGAAGACACCCGGGAGGGGCTCTCCGGGGTAATAAGCATAAAGCTCTCCAACCCTCAGTTTGAAGGACAGACAAAGGCTAAATTAGGCAACAGCGAAGTGAAAGGGCAGGTGGAAACCCTGGTCAACGAAAAATTAGGCACCTACTTTGAAGAAAATCCATCCGTGGCCAGGCGAATACTGGAGAAGGTCGTAGATTCAGCCAGAGCCCGGGAAGCGGCCCGCAAAGCCCGGGAACTAACCCGCCGCAAAGGGTTTCTGGAGACGGATTCCCTGCCGGGAAAATTAGCTGATTGCCAGGAACGCGACCCCAAAGAAAGCGAGATATTCATCGTAGAGGGAGATTCCGCCGGCGGGTCGGCCAAACAAGGAAGAGACCGCCGAAACCAGGCGATCTTACCCCTGCGGGGAAAGATTTTAAATGTGGAAAAAGCCCGCTTTGACCAGATGATTTCCAACCAGGAGATCAAGACTTTAATCACAGCCCTGGGAACCGGCGTAGGAGAAGAGGGGTTTAACCTGGAGAAATTGCGCTACCACCGGGTGATTATCATGACCGACGCTGACGTTGACGGGTCGCACATCCGCACCCTGCTCCTGACCCTTTTCTACCGGCAGATGTTCCCGATGATCGAACGCGGGTACCTTCATATTGCCCAGCCCCCGCTGTACCGCGTTAAAAAAGGGAAGGAAGAACCAAAATACCTGCGCAGAGAGGAAGAGCTGGAAGATTATCTCCTGGAAAAAGGGATTGAAGACCTCCGGCTAATTCTTCCCGGAAACAAAGCGCCACTAAGCGGAAAAAATCTTCTGGAGACCGTAAAAAAGGCTATCCGCCTGGAGAAGATACTGCACCGCCTGGCCAAAAGAAAGATGGATACGGACGTACTCCTGGCCTTTGCCCAACAGGAGTCTTTCACCAAGATCACCCTCAAGTCTGAAAAGGAAACGAACCGGGTCATTGAGGAGGTCAAGCAAACCCTGAAGAAAGGCCAGAAGGAGAAGGGGTTGATGGAATTCCAAATGGAAAAAGACCCGGAACACGGAAGTTACAACGTGCGCTGTCTGACCAGCAATAACGGCACTCGCCACGAGACCATCCTGAATCTGGATTTAGTCAGCTCGGCTCAATTCGAGGAGCTTAGAAAAATATCCAAACAATT
>JASEHN010000386.1 GCA_030018715.1 Thermodesulfobacteriota bacterium
CGCCGCGTCTATGCCGCGCAGCGGCATGGCGGCCTATCGTTCAAGGCTAAAAGAAATGCGATAGCATTTGAATGCCAATCTTTTAGCCGGTGTTACACGAAGTTATGACCACCTACCATATAACATTTAAAGGTTTTGCGCCATGACAGATAGCAACAATTTCTATAAGTTTTCCCTTAAGGCGATACACGATTCTGTAGTTTTCGTAAATCTTTTCCCTTAAGTTCTCATCTCCATATTCTGGAACAATCCGGCCTGATTTGGGGAATTGAGGAATGGCTTTAGCTATGTTGGTTACCTTCTTTGCAAAAAGGATGGCGTAGTATTGAGAATCTTTGGCGATGTAGTCACAGATTTCTTCAAGATTGGAAGCGGCCCTTGGAGACCATTTTATCTTGAGAGCCATTTTGACATCCGTTTTTCAACTTCTTCGTGAGGAATACCTTTTCCCTCATCAAGCTCCTTCAAACCGGCGTCAACCTGGGATTTGAAATATAATTCCGCCATAATGTCGTCAATTGTAACTTCATCCGGCAGAGATTGGATCATTCTTATGACTTCCTGTTTTATTCCCAACATTTTTTCATTACCTCCATTAAATTATTTATATCATATCAACAACGTTTTTAACAAGCGGTCATAATTTCACATAACGGGGCGCCCGGGTTCCCGATGTGTCGCTAAGGGAGATTTGGGGCAACTGACGACAACCCAGTAGATAGGCGCTGTCGTGCCAAGAGAAATTAAAAAGACCCCATCCCTCTTTTCGAGAAATGGGGTTTCAATGACTCCAAACATTTTAGCTCCTCCAAAGGTTGAAAGGAGAAAACCCAAAGTAAATAAGCAATCAGCTATCAGCGTTCGGCCATCAGCTCGACAGCGGATAGCTTTTGACTAAAAGATCAATGTTACAGAAGTTATGAGGTTTTTGGTTGTGACCGTTGTTTTTATACCATTACACCCTTTGCCGAATCAAGAAAATTATCGTTAAGTGGTTTTGCGGTGAATTTTTATGAGTCAACCCTACGACTCCCCGGCCTAAAGGTCGGGGCTTGTTCAGGGTTGACCCTGAGCGGCGCTTCTATACGCCGCCTTCAAAGGCAGGGCTTGGCGCCGCCGAATGGGTCAAGTGGTCAATCGGCGGTAGATTTTAGGAAGTTCCCGGGGTAGCGCAGCGGTTTCTTCGATGACTAAATATTTGGAGGGATGGCACATCTTGCGCAAATAATCATGGCCGGCGCGGTCAACCGTAATACAAAACGTGTGAATATTCTTGCGGGTAGCTTCTTCCAAAGCCCTCATTGTGTCCTGAAGGGCGTATTCCTTGCCGGCGCGATCTTCTCCGTAATCGTAATCCTGAGGGTAGCCATCGCTGATCAGGATGATGTTTTTAATTTTTGATTCTCGGCCATTCATTTTCTCCACGGCATGTCGAATTGCGGGCCCCATGCGGGTAGAACGCTGGGGTTTAATCTCGCCAATCCTTCCTTTAACCTTCTCTCCATACTCTTCGGCAAAATTTTTGATGATAAAAAAATCTACATCTTTCCTGCCGTATCCTGAGAAACCGAAAATGGCGTATTCGTCACCGATCTCTTTTAAAGCCTCGGCCATAACCACCAAAGCTTCCCTTTCGATGTCGATAACCTTTTTCTCTGCGGGGAAGTCAGGAGTAAGCTCCGGTGTTTTATTTTTGCCATTCACCCGTTCATCCGTGGAAGCGCTCATATCCAAAAGGAAAAGAGTGGAAAAATCACGATCCTTCCGGTTCTTCTCGATGTAAATTTTTTCGGAAGGCGAATGGCCGGCTCGGCGATCGACGGAAGCTTCGATGGCCGCGTTGATGTCAATCTCTTCCCCTCTCTCCAGGTAGGGAATTTTTTTAAACCGTTCCGGTTTGAGCATCTGGAATTGCCGGCGCACTTCAGCCACCAAATCCGCGTAGGCCTGAAGAATCTCGGAGACAAACCCGGATGAACCTGTCTCAATTTCTTTCTCTTTTAACCGGCACCATTTCACCCGATAATCATTGATCTGGCAGTCCCACTCATCGTAGTAATAGGCGACATCGTTATCTCCTCCTAGTTCTTCAAGAAGCGCAGCCATTTCGGTTTTCAGTGCTTTCTGGGCCTTCTCCCGGGTCGCTTTAGACCTGGAGACATTTTTCAAACCCTCCAGGTCGGTGAGGAATAGACCCTGAAAGCCAACTTCCCCTTCCCCCTTTAAGGCTTGGGTCTCCACTTCCAGCCCTTTCTTTAAAAGCTCTCTTAACTCTTCCGCTGAAAGGGGAACGCCTATTTCCATTTGGTTCAAAAGGCTTTGGATCTCCCGCAGGCGCAATTTCTTCTGGACCAGCTCAGGTCGAAACTGTCCCCGATGAGGCAAAGGAGCCAAGCTGCTGTACGGCTCCTCCCCTTGGGCAAGCCGGGGCGCAAAATCCATTCCCTCATTTGCCAAAAGTGAGCGATTCAGTGGTGGGCAATTTTGCAGATCGTTTTCCGGGAAAAGGCTCATGGGCCGAAAGTTAGGCACGGCGCTCAGCCAGCGATAAAGGATCACCGTGGCCCGGGCGGAATCTGCAACGGTGGCCCCTTTTTCCCAAAGCGGCGCCAGTAGAGAAAGCAGCTCCGGCAGGCGCAAAGCGACTACTCCGGAGAAATGGCCATCAGTTTTTCTTAAAACGGTGATCCTCAGAATAGATTCCAGCACGGCTTCCTGCAGAGGAAGCGAGCTTGGCCAGGGTCTTTTTTTCAGAGTCTCCTTAAGGAAAAGATCCATTTCTTTTTTCAAACCGCGGTACTCCCGGCGAAGGCCATAGTCGATTCGGGATCCTTCGAGAATATGGAAAATATCCCGCGCTAAGTTGCTTTTGGGGAAAAGGCGGAAGAAAGCTTCCAGAGGAGAAATGGAATTTCCCTTATCCTTAACTGCCTGCAAACAGGCGCGGAAAAGTTCCGGGGGAAAGAGATCGTAAACCGTGGATAGTTTAAAGGTGAATGTCCCAAACTCCAGATAACCGGCTTGATGAGCTGTGGCCAGCCTGTAGGCTGAAAAGTTCAGTTCCGCAGAAGAAAATTCCCTGGAAACCGACGGCAGGTAGATCGTTTCTCCATCGGTGCACGGCAAGAAATAGAAAGAGGTCTGCACCCCCCTCTTTAAATCCTGCAATGACTTAAGACTCAAGCTTTTCCCGGTAAGGGCCTGGGCAAAATATTTGAGGGGACGGGCAATTTCTTCAAGGGAAACAGCCGAATTATCCACTTGCCCCAAATCCTGCGATAGCTTTGATTCCAGGCCGTAGTAAGCCTGGGCCGCGGGCAGATTTTTTTGAATTAAGGGCAGCCCTTCTTCAAACCATTGAATAATGTTTTCTGAATAAATATCATTTGTTATTTTGGATAAATTCAAAAAATACTTGAAAGAAACAGGCCAATCTATGGTGGCCATTCTTAGGCCCAGATCAAGATATACGGAACCTCCATTTTCCGGAAGGGCTTTTATGGTTTCGGGAATTCTTTCTAAAAAATCAAGGAGGGTTTCTCTTGACTCAGAGGCCAAAATTTCGGCCCAGCGAAGGGTGGTATGGCGGTAGGAAGGATCGATGGAGGCAAGAGCTCCGGGAGCGAGGCCTAAAAGGATCAAGGCGAATTTGCTGGATCTTTCCGCCACTTTCAAGCCAATTTTCAGAAGCTCCGCTCTCTCGTCGATTGTTATCGCTGGAAGGATTTGGAGTGCGCTGAGCAAAGCTTTGTCGATTTTTTCGATATCCCAGCGAACACGCTTCCGCAGATCTTGGGCGAATTGATTCCAGGCCTGGATTTCTACTTCGTTCATTTCATCCAAAATTTAATTGCCACAGAGGACACAGAGATCACAGAGCTATAACCAAAATATTAGAACAAAGAAC
>JASEHN010000387.1 GCA_030018715.1 Thermodesulfobacteriota bacterium
TGTGCTGTAAGGGCCAAGGGATTCCAGGGGCCGGGGGCCAGAGCGGCCCGCTTGGAATCATGAGGCGCTGATTTCTCCGCATATGGGGCGGGCAAGAACCCCCGCCTCCTCCGGCGGAAACGCGCGTGGTTCTTCGTGGTCAAGCGGAAACCCGGCCGATGCTTCCGGCGCGTTCCGCTCTAACCCCCGGCCCTGAACAAAGGCTTTAAAACCATTTTTTCAAATCGCTAAACTGATACCAATTATGATGATCTTCTTGCAAAAGTCACTCACTCCGTCATTCCGGCGAAAGCCGTACGCCTAAGGCGGACAGAATTGCTGAAATTCCTGGATTCCGGGTCGCGCTTCGCTTGCCCGGAATGACGATTTTGTCTTCTTTTTAAGAGTTTTGCAAGAGCCTCATGATAAATTCAAGCTTTCAGGATAGAATATTCTGCCACACATGCAGGGCTTTTTCAAGCCTTTTTGACGGGCAGTTAGCGGTTGCTTTTAAAGAACGGATTTGATAAACTTTTATAAATTTTTTTGGGAAGGTGCGGTACTGAAAAGATTTTTCCGGCTCTCGGGTCTGAAAATTGCCCTCCTCTCCACTCTTGCTGTTTTGGCGATTTTTTATCTGGATCCCGATTTCTTATCCCTGCTGGAGTTGAAGACTCTTGACCTGCGCTTCCTCTCCCGGGGCAAAATCGCCACTACCGGAGAGGTGGCCCTGGTGACCATCGATGAAAAATCCCTCGATGAATTAGGGCGCTGGCCCTGGCCGCGGGTTCGTCTGGCAAAGCTTCTGGATGCTTTGGTGAAATATGACGCCAAAGTAGTGGGCTTCGATATTGTCTGGGCCGAACCCGATGAAAACTCGGCGCTAAAAAACCTTTTCGACATAAAGCAGAAGATGAAGGAGTTAAACCTGACGAACCAGGGCCTGGAAAACTATCTTTCCCAAGCGATCCAGAAGGCCGATACAGACCTGATTCTGGCTGATTCCGTGGCTCGCTCCGGCCGGGCGGTCCTGGGATACTTCTTCCATTTTTCCCCCAAAGAAGGCCTGTCCCCAGAGAAAAAAAACCTTCAGCAAGACCTTCCTCCTCTTTCTGCTTACAATTTGGTGAAATATGCTTCCGAAGAAGCCGCTAAGGTCCGCCTCTTCGAGGCGGACTCTGCCGAGGTAAATCTCCCGATTATTTCCGAGGCCGCCGAAGGGGCCGGGTATTTCAACATTTTTCCGGACCGGGATGGAACCGTGCGCTGGATCCCCCTGGTGATCAAGTATCAGGACAAACATTACTGCGCCCTCTCTCTGGCGGTGCTGCAAAAATTTCTGGGCAACCCCCCGCTGTTCCTGCGTATAGCCGAGTTCGGTGTGGAAGAGGTTCGCCTGGGCGACCTTTCCATTCCAACCAACGAAGAAGGAAGGATGCTGATTAACTACCATGGTCCTCAGAGGACTTTCCCGCACTATTCGGCCACGGATGTAATTCACGGCCGGGTCCCGGCCAATGCCTTCAAGGGAAAGATCGTCCTGGTGGGAGCGACGGCCATCGGTATTTATGACATCCGGGTTACTCCTTTCGACCATGTCTTTCCCGGAATGGAAGTCCATGCCAACGTGATTGACACGATTCTGAAGCAGCGGTTCCTTTATCGTCCGAACTGGATTGCCTTGGTGGACATCCTGGCCATCGTCTTGATCGGCCTAATCCTGGGCTTCATCCTGCCCCGAATCAAAGCCCTATGGGGGGCCCTTAGCGGGGGCGTTCTTTTTTTGGCCTTCCTCTTAACTTCCGATTATCTATTTCAGAAGCAAGGGTTCTGGGTAAACCAGACTTATCCGGTATTCAACCTCGTCCTTACTTATTTAACCATCACCGGTTACCGGTACATGACTGAGGAGAGGGAGAAAAAGAAAGTCCGGGGAGCTTTTCAGTATTATCTCAATGCCTCGGTCGTGGAACAGATGCTCATAAATCCGGAAAGGCTTAAATTAGGAGGAGAGAAAAAAGACCTGACCGTGCTCTTCAGCGACATCCGGGGCTTTACCTCCATCTCCGAGCATTTGACTCCGGAAAGGTTAGTAAAATTCCTGAACGAGTATTTAACGCAGATGACGGATATTGTTTTTAAATACGACGGACTTTTGGACAAATACATGGGCGATGCCATCATGGCCATCTGGGGAGCGCCTCTGGATCAAGCCGATCATACCCTGCGGGCGTGTTACACGGCCCTGGAGATGGTGGAGGAGCTGCAACGGCTTCAGAAAAAGTGGGCTGCCGAGGGTATGCCCGGGATGAACATCGGCATTGGCATAAACGCCGGGCCCATGGTTGTGGGCAATATGGGCTCGGAGCGGCGCTTCGATTATACGGTGATGGGAGACAGCGTCAACTTGGGGTCCCGCCTGGAAGGATTGAATAAATTGTACGGAACCTATATCATTGTCAGTGAAATGACCTATGAGCGGGTCCAGGGGGAAGTCCTGGGGCGGGAGTTGGACTGGGTCCGGGTCAAGGGCAAAGACCAGCCCGTCAAAATCTATGAACTTCTCTCGCGCCGGGCAAAAGCCTCAGCCGAACAAAAAGCTCTAACTGAGGAATTCCGGGCCGCTCTCGTTGAATACAGGAACCGCCGCTGGGAGGCTGCGCGCAAAACCTTCCAGTCTCTCCGGGCTCGGTATCCTGAAGATGGACCGGCCAAGCTCTACGTAGAACGATGTGAAACTCTCGAAAAAACCCCTCCACCGGATGATTGGGATGGAGTATATATCATGGACACCAAGTGAGCATGACAAAATGGGGCAGCCTACAATCGCCGATGTGGATTTGGATACTCTATCAGGAAACGGGTTCCGCGAAACCACCTGAGACGGGAGGTATAAAATTCAAGTAGCAATTGGTTTGTTCAATTTCATCGGCCTCTGGGTTCTGAAATTTCTGGAGGAGTCCGGGCGGGTCATAATCCTTTTCTATAAGACCTTGATCTGGACCTTTCGCCCGCCCTTTGACATTCGCAACCTGCTCAAGCAGATTGAAGAAGTGGGGGTTAAATCCATCCCGGTGGTTCTGATCACCGGAGGGTTTACCGGGATGGTGCTGGCCTTGCAGAGCTACACCGGCTTCAAGCGTTTCAATGCCGAGGCCTTTGTGGGAACAGTGGTGGCCCTGTCCATGACCCGGGAGCTGGGGCCTGTGCTCTCGGGTTTGATGGTCTCGGGGCGCGTGGGGTCGGCCATGGCCGCAGAATTGGGCACGATGCAAGTCACCGAGCAGATTGACGCCCTTTACACTCTGGCCACCAATCCCATCAAGTATTTAATCGTCCCCAGGTTCCTGGCTGCTTTGATTGTCATGCCCATCTTAACGGTTTTTGCCGACGTGGTGGGCATCCTCGGAGGTTATCTGATCAGTGTCCAGCTTCTGGGCAGCAACCCCACCATCTACCTTCGCCGGACTTTCGACTATTTGGACCTGGAAGACATTTATATCGGCCTTTTTAAATCCTGTATTTTCGGTATAATCATTGCCACCATCGGATGTTACCAGGGGTTCAACACCCGGGGAGGGGCTGAGGGCGTGGGTAAATCCACTACGAGGGCGGTGGTCATGTCTTCCCTTTTGATCCTGATCGCCAACTATTTTATAACGGCACTTTTCTTTTAGGCGATTACAAATGGGATTGGGCGCAAGATAGTAACAAAATTTTAATAAAGAGGTTCGATCCAAAATCCTAAACAAATCTAAATTTTAGCTAATTTCAGATATGAGATTTAAGATTGAAGTTTTGTAACACTTTAGCTCTTTGAAAAAAGGTGTGTTGTAAAGGCCAAGGGACTCTAGGGGCCGGGGGCCAGAGCGGAACGCTTGGAATCATAAGGCGCTTATATCTCCGC
>JASEHN010000388.1 GCA_030018715.1 Thermodesulfobacteriota bacterium
GCCGAAGTCCAGAATAGGATTCGCGAGGCCAAAATGCAGGAAGAGGTTGAAAAAAAATTTAAAGATTGGATGCAGAGCCTGAGGGCCAAAGCCTACGTCGAAACCCGGCTATAATTCTAAAATGGGCGCAGATTTACACCGACCCCATCCCGTAATCCGAATTCTGCCTTCTGTACTCGAAATTGCAATCCTGACCCTTTGCGTTCATCTGCGTTCCCAGAATTCCTATGGCTTACGAAAATAAAGATATGAAACCTAAGGTGGCCATCACCATAGGCGACCCACGGGGAATCGGTCCGGAAGTAGTCGTCAAAGCCCTGGCTCAGGCTTCCCTGCGCCAGGTATGCGCCCCGTTGGTCCTCGGGGATTTCCATGTCCTCTGCAGAACAGTGGAAGCTCTGGGTTTAGGACTCAAGGTAATTGAGGCAACGGAAGGAGCCCGGGATTTTCCAGCGGAAGTCTTGCCCCTCCTTCCTCTCTCCAATTTCCCCCCGGGTAAAGATTTTCGGGATATTCCCCCGCGGGACAGCTCACGCGCTTCTTTCGCCTATGTGGAGAAGGGGGCCCAAATGGCCCTCACCGGGAAAGTAGAGGCGATCGTCACCGCCCCTGTGAGCAAGGAAGCCATTTCTGGAGCCGGAATTCCCTTCCGCGGCCACACGGAATACCTGGCCGAAGTCTCCGGGACAGAGGAATTTGTCATGATGCTCGCCGGGGAGCGCTTAAAAGTGGCTTTAGTGACCACCCATCTTCCTTTGCGGGAAGTTCCCCATCTTATGCAGGAAGGGAGAATCCGTTCGGTCATCGAGATCGCGGATAAAGGATTACGGGATTACTTTGACCAAAGAGCCCCGCGCATCGCTGTGGCCGCCCTTAACCCTCATGCCGGCGAAAACGGACTTTTTGGAGAGGAAGAAATAATAATCTCCAGGGCGATCCATGGGGCCTGTAAAAAAGGAATCTTAGCTTCAGGTCCCTGGCCGGCAGATACTCTTTTTTACCGGGCTAAACAGGGTGAGTTTGATGCTGTGGTTTGCATGTACCACGACCAGGCTTTAATTCCCCTGAAGCTTCTGCATTTTGAGGACGCCGTAAACATAACCCTGGGGCTTCCTTTCATCCGCACCTCGGTGGACCATGGTGTGGCCTACGACATCGCCGGCAAAGGTCTGGCCAATTCCCGTTCCATGGAAGAAGCCATCCAGTTAGCGGCCCAAATGGCCCATAAAAAACTTAAATCCCAAACTCCAACGCTCTAACTCCTCCCTGGCGGGAGAGGGGAGGGTGGAGCGGATATCGGCGAAAATCTGCGTCCCAATAAGAATTACCTAAAATGGCTACTGACAAAATAATCATCCGCGGCGCCCGCGAACATAACCTGAAAAACATCACCGTGGAAATCCCCCGTAACCAGATGGTGGTAATCACCGGTCTCTCCGGCTCGGGCAAATCTTCCCTGGCTTTTGACACCCTCTATGCCGAGGGACAACGGCGTTACGTGGAGTCCCTTTCCGCCTACGCCCGGCAGTTCCTGGAACAGATGGAGAAACCCGACGTGGACACCATCGAAGGGCTCTCCCCGGCCATTTCCATCGAGCAGAAGACCACCTCCAAAAACCCCCGCTCCACCGTGGGAACCGTCACCGAAATCCTCGATTACCTGCGCGTCCTCTTTGCCCGTATCGGCAAGCCCCACTGCCCTCAGTGCGGCAAAGAGATCAAGTCCCAGACCGTGCAGCAGATCGTGGACCAGGTCATGGCCCTGGAATCCGGAACACGGCTGCAAATCCTTTCCCCGATCATCCGCGGCCGCAAAGGGGAATACCGCAAGGAGTTCGAACATCTGCGCAAAAGCGGCTACGCCCGGGTCAAGGTGGACGGGACCATCCGGGACCTGAGCGAAGAGATCATCCTGGACAAAAATAAAAAGCACACCCTCGAGGTTCTGGTGGACCGGCTGGTGGTCAAAGAAAAAGCAGAGAAACGTCTGGCCGACTCCCTGAGCACGGCTCTTGGTCTTTCCGATGGGATCGCCAAAGTGGAGATAGTAGGCGGAGAAGAGCTGGTCTTCAGCGAGAAGTTCGCCTGCGTCGATTGCGGGGTAAGCCTTCCGGAAATCAGCCCCCGCATGTTCTCCTTCAACAACCCTTACGGAGCCTGCCCGCAATGCGACGGCCTGGGAACGATGATGTATTTCGACCCGGAACTGATCGTGCCCCAAAAAGACCTATCCATCCGGGAAGGGGCCGTCATTCCCTGGCAAGGGCGGAGCTCCATGCCGTTCCACCAAATGCTCGATTCTCTGGCCGAGCATTATCATATCGACCTCTACGCCCCCTTCAACACCCTTTCTCCGCAGGTGCAGAAGGTGATCCTGCACGGCTCAAACGGGGAACAGGTCAAATTTTATAGCGACCGGGATGACCGGCGGCACTTCTACTTCCGGGAATTCGAGGGGGTCATTCCCAACCTGGAACGCCGGTACCGGGAAACCGACTCGGATATCATCCGCGAGGAGATGGCCCGGTTCATGAACAATCGCCCCTGCCCGATGTGCCAGGGGGCCAGGTTGCGCAAGGAAAGCCTTTTCGTCAAAATCAGCGAGCTGAACATCCACCAGGTTACACAGCAATCCATCCGTGGGGCATTGGATTTCTTTGCCGGCCTTAGCCTTTCGCCGCGGGATCAGGAAATCGCCCGCCGCATCCTGAAAGAAATCTCCGAACGCCTGGGTTTCCTGGTGAATGTCGGCCTGGACTATCTCACCCTGAGCCGGCCTTCGGCTACCCTCTCCGGCGGAGAATCGGAGCGTATCCGTCTGGCCACGCAGATCGGCTCCGGCCTGGTGGGTGTGCTTTACATCCTCGACGAGCCGAGCATAGGATTACACCAGCGGGATAATGCCCGCCTGCTCTCTACCCTGAAGCGGCTGAGAGATTTGGGAAACACGATCCTGGTCGTCGAACACGACGAAGAAACGATTTTAGAAGCGGATTACGTCCTGGACCTCGGCCCGGGAGCAGGTGTCCACGGCGGCGAAATTGTCTTCACCGGCAACCCCCAGGAATTGTTACGGGCGGAAAATTCCCTTACGGGGCAGTACCTCTCCGGAAAGTTGAATATCCCCATTCCGGCCTCGCGCCGAAAACCCAAGGGGAAATTTTTAGCCCTGGTCTGCGCCAGTGAAAACAACCTCAAGAACATCACCGTAAAATTCCCCCTGGGCCTGTTCACCTGCGTGACCGGTGTCTCCGGCTCCGGAAAGAGCACTCTTGTTCTGGATACTCTTTACCGGGCTCTGGCTCAGAAGATCTACCGTTCCAAAGAAAGACCGGGAAAGTTGCAAGATCTTCTGGGAACTTCTGAAGTTGACAAGGTGATCGAAATCGACCAATCCCCCATCGGGCGCACGCCTCGTTCCAACCCGGCTACGTACACCGGAGTTTTTACCTACATCCGGGAACTTTTCGCCATGCTCCCTGAGTCCCGGGCCCGCGGGTACCAACCGGGGCGGTATAGTTTCAACGTCAAAGGGGGCCGCTGCGAAGCCTGCGGGGGCGACGGGATCATTAAAATCGAAATGCACTTCCTGCCCGATGTTTACGTGACCTGTGAAGTGTGCCGGGGGAAGCGCTACAATCGGGAAACCCTGGAGGTGCAATACAAGGGTAAGAACATCTGGGATGTTTTGGATATGACCGTGGACCAGGCCCTGAAGTTCTTCGAGCCCATCCCCAAAATCCGCGGGAAGCTTCAGACCTTGACTGACGTAGGCATGGGATACATCAAGCTGGGGCAGCAGGCGACCACTCTATCTGGTGGAGAAGCCCAGCGGGTCAAACTTTCCCGGGAACTCTCCAAACGATCCACGG
>JASEHN010000389.1 GCA_030018715.1 Thermodesulfobacteriota bacterium
AATTGGAATTCGATAAAAGATTCAGCCCTTTCCCCCTTTGGAAAAGGGGGATGAAGGGGGATTTGACAGCCTTTCAAATGGCTAAACTGATACCTTTTTTCAAAGAGCTAAAGTGTTACGAAAAATTAAGAAAGTAAGTCGTAAGGGATAAGGAGGAAAAAATAAATGCAAAGGGTAAAATGTAAATATCAAATGAATCATAAATCCCAAACCCTAAAAGAACGATCTTTCAATCACTCTATGCTCCGTGCCTTCTGCTCTTTAACCGCTTTACGCCTTACGCTCTCGCGCCTTGCGCCTTACGCCTTACGGTCTTTATATTTGGCAATTTACATTGCTTTATTTTCTTCTGTTGCCAATGCAGACGTAGGGGACTTTTTTTCCAAATTTCACCCTTACCTTACTGTCCAGGAGGAGTACAACGACAACATCTACCTCACTTCTACAAACAGAAAGAGCGATTTTATTACTACGATCAACCCGGGCCTGAGGTTTTCCACATCACCCGCGAGAGTTACGACTCCGGGCCAAATATTGCAGGCTCCGGCAGAGCCGGCAGGACTCGATCTGGATTACCGTCTGGGTTTGGTCTTCTATGCCCGGGAAAACGAAAACGATTACGTCAGCCATGAAGGGACGCTAAACACATGGTACACCTTTAATCGCAGACTAACCTTGCGCTTGAGAGATTATTTTATCCGCTCTGAAGAGCCGCGGGAACGTGAGTATGTAGCAGGGGCCTTAGAGGATCAGTACCTCCTCGGAACGCAGAGAGAAAGGTCCGTCTATATCCGCAATGTATTCGAACCCTCCGTGGATTACCGGTTCGGACCTGATGACCGCATCTCCATTAATTATCGAAATAATATCTACCGGAATCAAAGCCCTCTCATTGAGGACAGCCGGGAAGACTACATCAACCCCCGGCTAACCTACTGGTTTAACATTCGGAACGGGATATCATTGGAATATGGCCTCACCTTCGGCGATTTTGAGCGTTCTCCGGATTTTGTAGGCCACATGGCCAGGGGCCGCTACACGTACCGTTTTAATCCCCGGACGTCGGTATTTGTTGACCATACCTTCACCAGACGGAATTTCGATCCTCCGTCAATAGATTACGATGTGAATAACTCCAGCATTGGCATTGAACATGCCTTCACCCCGACGCTTACGGGGAGAATGCAGGCGGGTTATTTCTGGCAGAATCCGGAAAGAGGCAATTCAACAGATGGCTTCTCTTATGATGTGGGGCTTACCGAGCGCACCGAGAAAACTACTTTTAACCTCTCTTTCCAGGGGGGTTATAGGGAGGATTTTTTTACGGCCGAGAACCTTGGATTCACCAGGTATCACAGGGGCATTGCCTCCATCACCCACAGGTTATACCAGAGAGTTACTTTAGGGGTTTCCGGTACTTTGGAAAGAGCCGAATATGTTTCAGACCGGAAAGATTGGATTTATGGGGCCCGGGGAAACGCTTCTTATCAAATATTCAGATGGCTAAGTCTATTTCTCGAAGCTTCTCACCAGGGGAATGATTCCAATCTCGACGCAGTGGAATATATAGAAAACCGAATATTCTTGCGCCTAAGCGCCACCCTTTGATTATTTGGACGCAGATGAACGCAGATGAACGCAGATGTTCAGGATTTTAAATGTAAAGAATTAACCGAGAAAATTATAAGAGCCTTTTATAAAGTTTACAACACACTTGGTTATGGATTTTTGGAAAAGGTTTACGAAAATGCAATGATGATCGAATTAAAGAAGGAAGGTATTTCTGCCGCTTCACAATCCCCCATACGAGTATTATATGGCGGCGAGGTTATAGGTGAATATTATGCAGATGTACTGGTCGATAACAAAGTAATTGTTGAGATAAAAGCAGCCAAGAACTTAGTTGAGGAAAATGAAGCTCAATTATTGAATTATCTCAAAGCAACTGACATTGAAGTAGGTTTGCTATTTAATTTTGGTGTTAAGCCAGAAGTTAGAAGAAAAGCTTTTAATAACTTAAGGAAATAATTATCTGCGTTCATCTGCGAAAATCTGCGTCCTATTAATTATGAGGAATAAAAAATGATCAACACTGAAAAACCTTTAGGTCTTCACGATTATGTGGCGATTGGACTCCGGCGGAAATGGTATATCATTCTCCCGCTGGTTTGTTCCGTCATAATATCTTTCGGGGTTTATAAATATTTGCCGAAAGTTTATAAAGCGACCACCCTTATTCTCGTTCAGCCCCAGTCTGTGCCTGAAAGTTACGTAAGGCCTACAGTTACGGCCACTGTTATGGACCGGTTAAACACGATTAGTCAGGAAATCTTAAGCCGTACCAGGCTGGAAAAAGTTATCCAGGAATTCAATCTTTATGCTGATCTGCGAAAAAAAGCTCCTATGGAAACAGTTGTCGCAAAAATGGGTACAGCCATCGAAGTCAACATCGCCAGGGGAATTCAATCCCGACAAGCCCAAAACGCTTTTTCGATTTCCTATGAAGGAGCAGAACCAAGAACTGTAATGATGGTCACCAACAAACTTGCTTCTTTATTTATTGAAGAAAATCTAAAGGTCCGGGAATTGCAGGCAGAAGGCACTTCTCAATTCATCATCAAGGAGCTCAGCGGGATCGAAGAACAGTTGATTAAAAAAGAAGAAGAGGTGCGGAGGTTCAGGCAAAAACATATGGGCCAGCTCCCCCAGCAACTCGATGCCAACTTAAGAATCCTGGAGCGTTTGCAGCAGCAGCTTAAAACGACCAGTGATGGAATCAGGGCAGCAGAAGATCGCACGATTATCTTACAGGGCCAGATAGAGCAGTTAAAGAAACCTGAGCCCCTTCCTGCTCCTACGGAACCAACAGCTCCAGCACCGGCTGAGGCTTCAAGAGAAGTTCCTGAAAGCATAGAAGTCCTTCAGCGTCCAAGGATCCCCGAAGACCCGATCGTAATGCAATGGAATCAACTTAAAAGAGATCTCGAGAGCGCCCAGGCCAAATATACGCATAGCCATCCCGATGTAATTAGCCTGAAGAGAAGGATAGCTAACATTGAACCGAATGCCATGGAAATATTAAAAAAACAAGAAGCCACGATCGAAGCCATTATGGAGGGTCAACGCCAAGAACTAAATGCCAGACGAGAAAGAGCCTCAAGAGCATTATCGGAAAGACCCACCGGTACTCCCATTCCTCCCACTCAAGCTGTTAACCCGATAACGGAAAGGCTGCTTGCCCAGTACTCAGAACAATACAATGTGGCCTTACTCGAAGCGAAGCGGATGAGGGAAGAAGAAAAAGAATTAAAAAAACAGATTCATCATTATCAGACAAGAATCGAAGAAACTCCCAAGCGGGAGCAGGAATTATTACTCCTCTCCCGGGATTACGATCTTTTGAAAACCAATTATCAGTCACTCATGGACAAGAAGATTCAATCTCAGATGGCCGAAAACCTTGAACGGAAGCAACAAGGGGAACAATTTAAGATATTGGATCCAGCCCGTTTACCGGAAAAGCCTATCAAGCCGGATCGCGACAGAATATTGCTCATCGGCGCCTTCATTGGTCTTATGTCCGGATTGGGCCTGGCCTGGTTTCGGGAATCCCTGGATCAATCTTTTCATTCAGAAGCAGACCTGGAAGCCCACCTGGGCCTCCCAATATTGGCCGTTGTGCCAAACTTGAAAGAAGAAAAAGTTTCATAAGGATAAATAAGGAAGACATTGCCAAACGCAAATTGCAAAGGGCAAATTGAAAAATAAAAAACAAGGTAACACTTTAGCGTTTTGATCCGCCTCAGGCGGACCTCCCGACCTCCCTTTTGCAAAGGGAGGAGAGGTTTTTTATTGGAATTCGATAA
>JASEHN010000390.1 GCA_030018715.1 Thermodesulfobacteriota bacterium
CCTTTAGGAACAGAAAATTCAGTTGCCTAATAAAAATCGCTCAACTTAGGTAATAATCTTCAGATTGTCAAGTACAAAATTTGTCAAAATTGTTTTTCCGTACCCCATATTGACAGGCTGGCCTTTTTTTGTTATTATCGAATATCGATAACGAACTTGGATAATTTGGATGCAAGACAAAGACCTATATTCAGGACTGATCCGGCTGCATATCCTCTACCATGCGGGAGAAGGGCCTATATTCGGCCTGGAAATAATCCAGGAGCTGGCCCGCCACGGCTACCAGCTCTCTCCAGGAACTCTCTACCCCCTCCTTCACGGTCTGGAGAAAAGAGGGTATCTCCGGTCGGAGAGTAGCAACGTGTCCGGCCATTTTCGCCGGGTGTATACCATTACTCCCAAAGGAAAAAAGGCTCTGAACCGGGCCAAGGAAAAAGTAAGGGAACTTTTCGGGGAACTATTTGAAAGGTAGAAGGATTCCCGATTTTGATCTTCACATTAAAGGAGCGAATCTATAAAGATGTCAAAGGCACAAGGAAAAAAACAAAGGAAGATATTTCTCGATCAACCCGTCAAGATGACTCTTCTCTTTTTCCATTTCCTTGGCTTCGCCGGCTGGTATGGCGCGGTCGCCATGGGGGTGAAAGTTCCAGCCCTTTTCCCTGCGATGACCACGATTTCTGGACTCCTTCTTACAGTCAGCGAATTATACAAGGACGGATTGGTACGGGGTGAGCTTTTATGCCGCCAAGCTTGGAACCATTCCTGCGGAGATGTTCGGCCTGGTCCTGGCGGCCATCCTGGCAGCTTTCCTGGGCGCTTTCTTGGGGGCCCGGATGATGAAAAAGGTGACCCTGCGCACGGTTCAATTCATCATCGGAGGGCTGTTGGCAATGGTTGGCTTGGGCATGGCCATGGGAATCCTATAACCCGGGTATTCCATCACGTTCCGACTTCTACCCAGCGCCCCTGCCCTGCCCTCAAATCTGTACCGCATTTCGCCCGGCAAACCATATTCTTTTTTCCTTGACAACCCCCAGCGCTACGCTTATAAAAACATATCGCTTGATTTGGCAAGGAGGGGAAAATGGATATTCGGTTTAAGGTTTGGTTGGAAAAGGGTGGAGAAGTAGTGGTTGGGAACGGTAAAGTTGGTCTTTTAAAGATGATTGCAGACCTGGGCTCAATTCAAAAGGCAGCTGATAATCTGGGAATGTCCTACCGGCATGCCTGGGGCATGATTCAGAAAATCGAAAAGCGCGCGGGAATAAAGTTTGTGGAGACCCAGGTGGGAGGTAGAGAGGGTGGAGGAGCTCAATTAACTCCTCAAGGGCAAGAATTTTTAAAACAATATTTCTCCTTCAGAGAAGGACTCAACGAATCTATAGAAAAAAAATTCAAGGCCACTTTCAAAAAATACGGTAGGTCGAAATAAATTGACGGCGTTCAAACATAAAGCCACATCCCTCTTCCAGAAACAACTAATCCGCATGGAATTTCCGGAGCCTGAGAATGCGAATACGGGGAAACGAATATAATCGCACGGAATTGGCCGGAGCCTTCGGCGACCTGGGCACCTTCATTCCTTTTGTCGCCGCCTACATTACCCTCAACAAGATGGACCCTCTGGGCATTCTCCTCTCTTTCGGGATCTTTAAAATTTTCGTCGGGCTTCACTTCAAGACCCCCTTTCCCGTCCAACCCATGAAAGCCATCGGAGGAATGGCCATCGCCCATCCAGAGACCATCACTCAGGGAATGATCTGGGGGTCGGGGATCTTCACGGGTGTATTCTGGCTCGTCCTGGGGCTCAGCGGAGCAGTTTCCTGGCTGCACAAGATCACGGCCAAGCCTATCGTCCGGGGCATTATGCTGGGGTTGGGCCTGGGTTTCATGCTCGACGGCCTGGGAATGATGAAGGCCCAGCCGTTCATGGCAGTCGCGGCTTGCGCCCTCACCTTCTTTCTCCTTTCTTTTGAAAAGGTCCCGGCTATGCTCATTCTTTTGGCCTTCGGCATCGGGACGGAGGTAATCTTTAATCCAACCCTATCTGTCGAACTTAGCCGGATCTCTGTCAGCCTGCGGATTCCCGAAATTCACCTTAACAGGATCGGCTGGCAGGACTTCCTGGCCGGGGCTTTAATCCTCGGCCTTCCCCAGGCCCCTCTCACCCTGGGAAACGCCATCATTGCCACGGCCGAGGAAAACAATGAACTCTTCCCCGACCGTCCGGTGAAAGTCAAAACTATCGCTTTAAATCATGGTCTCATGAATCTCCTCAGCGCCTCCATCGGGGGAATCCCTCTCTGTCATGGAGCGGGGGGTATGGCCGGTCATGTCCGGTTCGGGGCCCGGACCGGCGGAGCCCTAGTGATTCTGGGCGTGATCGTGCTCCTCCTGGGCCTATTTTTCAGCGACTCCATTTCCACGATCCTGAAAGTTTTCCCCCCTTCTATCTTGGGCGTCATTCTCTTTTTTACCGGCCTGGAGCTGGCCTCGATCGCCCGGGACATCGGCAACCAGAAGTCAGATGTCTATGTCATGCTGGTCACCGCGGGACTGGCTATGTGGAACATGGGAGTTGCTTATTTTGCAGGTCTCATTCTATACTACGCCATCAAAAAGAAGATCTTGAAGGTCTGATAATTCCCTGGGGTAAAAAGCCCTTCTTATGAATTTCCCCGAATGATTTCTCTGGAAACGTTCAATGCTTTCCCTATCCCTGCTGTTCAAAAGATTTCTTAAAATCGGAGCTACTGCCTACGGAGGCCCGGCCATAGCCGGAGAAATCAAAAAAGCGATCGTTAAGGAAAGCCGCTGGATAAGCGAGCAGGAGTTTCTCCAGGGCATGGCCCTTTGCCAAATGTTACCGGGGGCCACCTGGGTGATGCTTTCGACTTACATCGGTTATAAACTCCGGGGAATCTGGGGGGCTTTTACCTGCGCCGTCGCTTTTGTGCTTCCCGCCTTCACTCTGATCCTTATCCTTTCCCTGCTCTATTTCCGGTGGGGGGATCTCTGGCTCATCCAGAGCCTGTTTAAGGGACTGGGGGCCGTTGTCGTGGCCCTTATACTCAATGCCCTTATCACCTTCAGCAGGTCCATTCTCCAGGGTTGGAAAATTACTCTCGTCTCCATCCTCTCCTTCGTCGCGTTCATTTTACGCTGGAACATTGTGGTGGTATTCCTTCTGGCCGCCGGCATGGCCCTTCTTCTTCGGGTCAAGAAGAAATCCAACGGGCCCGCGCCTGTCGCGGAAGCACCCGGGGCAATCAGAAAAGAGGGAGACTATCTTTTCCTGGGTGGACTGGCTTTATTGATCAGCGCTCTTTTTTTCGTCTCCTATCATTTTCACGACCCGCTCTTCCGTCTCTGCCTGACCCTGACCAAAATCGGGGCCCTGGCCTTCGGTGGAGGGTTCACGGTCGTTGCCCTGATTCAGTATGACGTAGTGGAAAAATTTCATTGGGTTAGTACCAAGGAATTCCTGGATGGGATCGCCATGGGCCAGGTGACTCCCGGGCCGGTTATGATCACGGCTACATTCCTGGGGTACAAGCTGGCCGGTTTTTGGGGCGCCTTCATGGCCACCATCGCCGCCTTTTCTCCCCCCTTCTTCATCATAACCCTGCTCATCCCTTATTATGACCGCCTGAAACGGATGAAAGTGATCCAGACCATGGAACAGGGAATCCTCGGGTCGTTTATCGGCATGCTGGGATTGGTGCTCGTTAATTTTGGGAAAACAACTTTTGTGGACATTCCCTCCGTGCTGTTTTCCCTGGTCGCCTTCCTGGCCCTTCTTAAAAAAATTGACCTTCTTTATATCCTTTTACCCGGCGCAATCCTCTCTATTTTAATTTTT
>JASEHN010000391.1 GCA_030018715.1 Thermodesulfobacteriota bacterium
TAATTATTTTCTTTTTGATTTATCCTGATAATCTGTGTTCATCCGTGTCCAAAAAATAATTCCTATGCGATCAAGATAGGCAATCTGAAATGAAAGATTCTTTCCGAAACGTCGATCGGCCAAAAGTTTTAACAGGGGTCTTTTTGGTTTGCCTGGCAGTCATCCTGATGCTCATGGAAGGGGAGGGTACCCCCTTATTCTTGAAGGTTGTACGATTTATTTTTCTTTCGGCCGGGCTTGGCCTTTATGTTTGGGGACGGTTTTTTTCACGAAGGGGAGAATGAAGCAGAATAAATTCACGTACGCGGGGGAGAATGTAAAGGTCTTCCAGGTCATACCCGGAAAGTTCCCGCCCCAATATCTTCGCCCGTTCTTGCGTGGGGTGGCGGGTGTCGATGATAATTAGATTTCGGCCTGCCAATTTGCATCCCCCGCTGTGAACGGAGATTTCTTCGTCAGAGAGGCTCTCGTAGCGGACCTCAATTCCCAGTTGGGAGGCTATATTTTCCAGATGTTGCAGGAGATAGATATCAGAAAACTTCGGGTCCATCCCTCTTTCTCCCCTGGGAAGTATAGCATTATAAATATAATAACGGTTGAATGAAAGTCATTAATGATGGATTCGTAAAAAGTCTGAAAATACGTTTTTCTGTCATTCCGGCGAAAGCCGGAATCCAGTCTTTTCAAATAGTTATAAATTCTCTGGACTCCGGTTTTCACCGGAGTGACGACTTTTTACGAAGCCATCATTATTTGCCTCTCCTAACAGAGGCAAAATTCTTCTTAGTCCTGGCTCCTGGATTCTGAATTCCAAAGAATGAAAGCCTACCTGGACATCGAAACTTCCTTTGGGGGAGAGATCACCGTCGTAGGCGTCTATTGCCAGCCGGATCGTTTGATTCAGCTCGTTGGCGATGAAGTCAACTGGACCAATCTCTGGAATGCCCTGGAGGGGGTGAGCACGATATTGACCTACAATGGAGCTCGCTTCGATCTACCGGTGATCAAAAGAGCAATCAAGCTGGACTTGAATAAATATTTCGAATGCCGGGATTTGATGTACGAATGCTGGCGGAGAAATCTTTACGGGGGGCTGAAGCGGGTGGAAGAGTTGCTGGGAATCGAACGGGCTACCAAGGGAATAGACGGGATGGCGGCCATGCGCCTCTGGGAGCGGTTCCGCTTATACAGGGATGAAAAGGCCCTTAAGGTTTTGCTGGAGTACAACCGCGAGGATGTAGTGAACCTTTGCCGCCTGGAGGTTTGTCTGCAAAAGGGAATAAATTAGCCACAGAGGACACCGAGATCACAGAGTTTTAAAACCATGATTAAAAAAGTGAAGAATACGTGTCATGTGCTACAAAGTGTCTAAAGTGATCCCGCCACAGGCGGGCCTAAAATTGAAAAAAGGAAATTCCTATACAATCAAGCTAACTCCAGATACCCGGGATCTTTTCCTGGCAGAAGGGACAACGGCCTTTTTGCACATTATTTTTCAAGACAATGAAATGAGTTCTTTCAATCAACTTCTGGCCGCATCTTGGGCAATAGGTGCTATTACCGGGATGCCCCATGACATTCCCGATATATACGTAGTTTATCCCTTCACCCCTGGCGATCTCCCTGGCTTCCTCAAGGGTCTTGATGGGCGTAAGAGGGAGATGGGTCATCTTATATGATGGGGAAAAACGGGTAAAATGGATGGGAATATCCTTTCCCAGGTTTTGCCCAATCCACCTGCACATGTTCTTGATTTCAGTTAGATCATCATTGAGGGTGGGGATCACCAGATTGACAATCTCCAGATGCTTATTCGCCCCTTTGATGGTCTGCAAAGTCTCCAAGACTGGCGCCAGCCTTGCTTCCGATATCTCCTGATAAAATTTCTGACTGAAGGCTTTCAGGTCAACTGTAAAGGCATCCATGAATTTGAGCAATTCCAGCAGGGGCGCTCGGGCCATCCCGCCGTTGGTATGGCAGAGGGTCCACAGTCCCTTCTCTTTGGCCAGTTGAACGACATCATACATTAGTTCATAAAAAACCGTGGGTTCATTGATGCTGTGGGAGATTGATTTACACCCCTGCCTCAGAGTTTCTTCGACAATCTGCCGGGGAGTATAGGGAATGGGGCGGATCTGTTCCGGCGTAGACTGGGAGATCGTCCAGTTATGGCAGTGCTTGCACCGGAAATTGCAGGAGGCGGTATAGACGCAAAGATTCTTATGCCCGGGGGCCAGGTGATACATCGGTTCGAGTTCGATCGGGTCGATCTGCAGGCCAGCCGGTTTTCCGTAGACCAGGCTGTAAAGTTCCCCCTTTTGGTTTTCCCGGACCCGGCAAAAACCCCTTTTCCCTTCCGGGATCGGACACTGCCGAAAACAGAGCTGGCATTGAATAAAATTATTCGCGCCCTTTTTGAAAAACAGGGCCTTTCTCTCGAGGCCTTTCGGGAGAGAAGAAGGGGAATTAATTCCTTTAGCGGGGGAGGAGGAAGGGAGGAGATGAGATCCTATCCCTCCGGATAAAAAACACAGGAAAGATTTTTTCAAGAAGGAGCGCCGGCTCAATCTTAAGTCCATTTTCCTTGAAGGGTGTAATTGCAGGACTTGCATTTTCCCTCCAGCATATTCATCTCGAGGATGTCAAAGTGCGACCGGTGAATGACCATTTTTTTGCAGGAAGGGCAAAAGGTTGAGTTGTGCCTATGTCCTGGAACATTCCCGATGTAAACGTATCTCAATCCATTCCTCCGGGCTATTTCGTAAGCTGATTCCAGGGTGGATATCGGAGTGGCCGAGAGATGGGTCAATTTATAGTTGGGGAAAAACCTGGTGAAATGAATCGGGGTATCCAGCCCCAAATTCTCTTTGATCCAGCGGCACATTTCATCGATCATCTTCGGATCGTCATTTAAAGTGGGGACGATCAGGTTGACAATCTCCAGCCAGACCCGCTCTTTTTTAACAGTGATCAAGGATTCGAGGACAGGCTTGAGGGTGGCCGCGCAGACCTCTTCATAAAATTTTTCGCTGAACCCTTTGAGGTCGATCTTAACCGCATCGAGAACCGGAAGAAGCTTTAAGAGAGGTTCGCGATTGATATACCCATTGGAGACGATCGAGGTCTTCATTCCCACCTGTTTGGCCACAATCGAGATGTCATACAAATACTCATAATACACCGTGGGTTCGGTATAGGTGAAGGAAATTGAGGGAAGTTTATGTTTTTGGGCCGTTTGCACGATTTCCAAAGGGGAAAAAGAGTAATGGTCCAGTTCCTCCAGACTTTTCTGGGAAAGAGGCCAGTTGTGGCAATATTTGCACCTGAGATTGCAGCTGGCGCAGGTGAGACAAAGCCTGAAATGCCCGGGAAGGAAATGGTAAAGGGGGGCTTTTTCGATCGGCCCCGTATCGACTGCCGCAGGTTTTCCGTAAACAACCGAATATAATCTTCCCTTCTGGTTTTCCCTGTTTCTGCAAAAGCCCCTTTTCCCTTCCAGAATAAGGCATCTTCGCGGACAGAGGGCGCACTGTAAATTTTGCCCATCTCCTTTTTTATAAAACATCGCTTCTTTGAAAACGGGGGTGGTTTTTCCCGGGGCCGCTTCCGGAAAGAGAAATGATGCCCCCCCCATTCCTGAAAGAATCATCCCCATGCTCTTAAGGAATTTCCTTCTATTCAACATTCATTCCCTCACTCCGGTCAAACGGTTGGGGAACATCTGCGCGGTTGAAGTTAAACAGCGATGGTTGTTATTCCAGTTGGAAATATTCGGGTAAAATCATTATAAACTATTTTTGTCTTTTTATAAAGAACAGGAAGAGAAGGAAACTGCTGCCTTTGATCATGGCCATCAGAAAGCAGG
>JASEHN010000392.1 GCA_030018715.1 Thermodesulfobacteriota bacterium
CCCCAATGAAATAAAAAGTGCCCGCAGGGCTTCCCGTTCCCAAAGAGAGATATTGCTTCGCTGTGGCCGACCCGTCGGCCGTCCATCCCAGGGCGAAACCCAAAACAAACAAAACTACGATTGTTTTCCTCAAGCCTTGGTGATTCATATTGTCCTCCTTTCCTTTGATAAGTGTGACATTGAAATCAAGTTGATGGGTTACCTTCCGTCCTCATATCCTTTCCTATGGCTACTCCACAAATTCTTTGACTACCAAAGCATATCCTTTGGGCATCTCCTTGGTGAATGTGGGCCACTTTAAGACCATCTCCTCTTTGGGCTCTAAGGCCAAAGGTTTTCCCCTCCTGGGCGCTAGGGGATATAATCCTGCCACGGCTTCTCCTTCGAAGAGATAAATGGTTAATTTAAAACGAACGGGCTTTTCGGACACATTCCTGATCCCCACCTTGCAGATCATCATAGTCCCCCCTTCTGCGGTCTCTCCCATGGCCCAGTCCACCTCGGTGATCTTCGCTTCGGGCACCACCTCATGGGCAATTCCACTCGTCCAGCCTTGGGGCGGCTGGCCAAAGGCAGATGTTCCTGATAGCATCAAAGCTCCCACCATCGCCAAGATCAGCTTGCCCCACCATCCTTTTCTTCTCGTCCTCATGGTTTTCATAATGTCCTCCTCCTTCATAGTTTTCATACACCACCTCAGGCTGTCTAAAAACCTTCTCTGCCGGAGGCTAAATCACCGGCCAAAGATTCTCTCCATCACCTTAACCGCACCTCAAACCGTTATCCCTTGAAAGCTATCACCCCCTTTCAGCTTCTCGGGCATCAATTCTATCCCCAGTTGAAAAAAGCTCAAGACATTTCCTTAAGCCAATACTGCGCATCATGACTGGAGCTACCACCAAAGGAAACAAGCCCACATCTATCTCCGGCATACCAAAGACAGCATCTTCTGCAGCAATCATGAGATCACAACAAGCTGCCAAGCCACAACCACCGGCTAAGACATAGCCACTTACGGCAGCGATAACCATTTTCTTCATAGCTGGAATAGTTAGCATTATTTCAGCTATCTTATCGAATGCTTTTCGTTGCTCCAGTGCATCAGCATCTCTCAGACTTACCAGCTCAGCCAAATCTCTTCCAGCACAAAACACACCGGGGACGGCGCTCGTCATCACTATGACACGTGTTTGGGTATCATTTTCCAGTTCGTGTAAAGCATCCAGAATATCTGTCGCTAACCGGACATTCAGGGCATTCCGCTGTTGAGGGCGATTCAATTTGATAATCCCCACTTCTCCTCTTCTCTCCACTATAACAGTCTCGTATGCTACAGGCAATTCCTTGATCAAAGCTATGTTCCTCCCTTGTCCTTAGATTTATTTTTATCCCTTATTCGGGTGTTTCCAGTCGCCTCCATTTTTCTCTCTTGGTTTTGATGTTGTGAGGTGCTCCTTTTCCCAATAAGCGGTATGGCTGGTATCAATCTTCTCCCAATCAGGGCTAAAGCTATTATCGCAATCCCTGGCAAATCGGTCTCCCAGCCTGGTATCAACAACAGAACTGCCCCGGGAATTAGAAGAATTCTAACCGGTACACTCAATTGGGTAGTTAAATAACCCATCATGCCAACACCCAAAAATATGGCTCCTATAGCGGCAGTAACCACTGCCCCCACTATTTCTATCGGCTTACCTATCATAATCAACTCCGGCTCATAGGCAAAAATAAAGGGCACGAAGTAGGCTATCAGGGCAAGTCTAAGAGCCACAAAGGCTATTTTAAGCCAGTCGGCTTGGGCTATACCTGCCGCGGCAAAGGCGGCAACGCAGACCGGTGGCGTTATTGCTGATAGGACAGCAAAGTAGAAAAGGAAAAGGTGTCCAGCCAAAGGTATTAATCCGAGTTTGGTAAGGGCTGGGCTAATAACGGCAGCCACTATCAAATAAGCACCAGCGGTTGGTATCCCCATACCAAGAATAAGGGCTACCATGGCACCGCAGATGAGGGCCAGCAACAAAGAAGTACCGGCACCACTAATGATTAACTCACTGAGCTTGACCCCAGCCCCCGTTAGATTTACTAAGCTGATTATAATATTGGCACAGACAAGAAGAGAGACTACCTCAACGAGATTTCTACCCCCCTGCTCCAGACCAGTAATTATGATTTTAAGTCTTTGCTTCATTCGGTTGAGAGAGAAGTCAGAGAAAAAGAAAAGGACCAAAGCAATAACACATGCCCAGAATCCAGCGGTAGTCGGCGTGTAGCCTCGGATTAAGAGACCGAGGAGAGCAGCTACAGGTAATAACAATGGTGCCAGCTTTCCCCACGTTAAAATTTTGCGCCAAGGAAGTATTTCGTCAGCCGGCACTGGACTCAGATTTAGCCTCAATGCCTCAAGACGCACAGCAGTGAACACAGCCAGATAAAAGAGACAGGCTGGAATGGCCGCCGCACATGCCACCTCGATGTAAGGAATGCCCAGCAGTTCTGCCATGATGAAGGCCCCTGCCCCCATGATCGGAGGCATTATTTGCCCGCCACTGGAGGCAGTAGCTTCAACCCCACCGGCAAATTCAGGTTTATATCCGAGGCGCTTCATAAGGGGGATGGTGAAGCTTCCCGTGCTTACCACATTGGCAACCGCGCTCCCGGAAACAGTCCCAAAGAGACTACTTGCCATAACAGCTACCAGAGCTGGTCCGCCCCGATATCTTCCCGCTAACCGTAAGGCTATATCGATAAAAGTCTGCCCGCCACCGGTAAACAGCAGAAAGGCACCAAAAATTATAAACATAGCCAGTAAGGTTGCCGAGATACCAGTAACAAAGCCCCAAACACCGAGGGTGGTCTGGTTAAGGGTTTGGATTACATAAATAGGGTCGAAGCCGGGGTGGCGGAACATCCCTGGAACATAGGGGCCAAGAAAAGTATATAAAAGAAATGCCACAGTTAGTAGGGGGAAGACCCAGCCGATCACCCTTCTCCCTGTCTCTAATGCTAAGATAACAATAGCTACCCCCAGAAAAAGGTCGAGGGTAGTGGACTCGCCCAGATGAAAGTGGAACCACTCAAATTTGATATAGGTATTAATACAACATGCGATGGTGAGTAATATAAGGAGGATATCCCAGAAAGGGACTTTAGTTTCGGGTTGAGCACGTTTGATAGGAGAGAATAAGATTAAGGTGAGTGTAAAGCCGAAGAGGACATGCAGTGCTCGCTGCTGCATATCAGGTAAAATGCCAAAGCCACCCGTATAGAGCTGGAAAAGGGTGAAAGCCACAGCTACCCCCCGAACTATCCATTTCCAGGCTCCTTTTAAATCTCGGCGCATTTACTCCTTCTATGAAGGTGGGGATCCTTAGCGTCCCCACCTTATCAGACTTATTTTTTATACTCTGGTGGTATTAACTTCGCCGGAACATCGAAGCCTTTTTCCTTAAAATATCTTATGATTCCAGCATGGAGAGGAACCGGTGTTTTGAATGCTGCTGTCCATTCAATAGTTACCTTAATGGGATCATAATCGGCTGATTCTTTCTGAACAGAACAGTATTCACCCCAGTGTTCAACAATTGCCTTTATCATTTTGTAAACCAGGTCTTCGGACATTTCTGAAGTTACAAAATTACCAAGACCCATGCCATAAGTGGTTATCGCTCCTTGCTCAGGTGCTCCAGCGATAGAACCTGCAGGAATATCCACCCTGAGTAGCCCTGGAATCGTTTCGAGAGCTTCCTTTATCTCTTTTTCTGTAAAGGAAAGAATTCGTACAGGGGTGAGTGACCTAACATCGGCAATGGAACTATCGAGAACCTTGATCGGGGTAGACTTGACAAAGCCAA
>JASEHN010000393.1:0-1872 GCA_030018715.1 Thermodesulfobacteriota bacterium
GAAGAACTATTTTTTGATAAGAATTTACTCCTTCTGAATAAAAACGTCAACAGAAATTTAAACCATTTAAATGACTTCCATTTGCAATGTTTTATGGTGAGTTGAGGATTAAGAATTATACATAGCTAATCTCTCTGGCCGAGGGGACGTTGTTGATTTCTTACACTTTATTTTTTCGGGTTTTCCTTGTCTCTGTTCCAGCTTAAGGGAAAGCACTTTTCCGAAAAACCAGCCACCCGGATTCCTCCAGATCCCGGTATATCGACCTCATCCCGGTCCCTTCGCGCTTGGCAATCTCGGAAACGGTCAACCCATTTGGACTGGATTCAATGGCCCGGATGATCCGCCATTGCCGGGATAACTGATCACCCCGCATAACGACCTTTCCTCACGCAAAGCCGCAAAGGACGCAAAGGATAAATAATATTTAGTGTTTAGTGTCGAGTTTCGAGCTACAAAATCCCTTCTTGGCGAACTTGGCGCCTTAGCGTGAACTATTCTTCTCACCGCAGCACGCGGAGAACGCAGAGAAATATTTTGATCGTCAAAAATGCTTAATCATCAAATCTATTTCTTGGATTAACTCCTCATCTTGGCGACCTTTGTGCTTTGGCGTGACCTACTCTTTTCACCACAGAGAGCACAGAGGACGCAGTGAAATATGAATATGCCATATAGGCATCCTAAAGCAACTCGGGATGCTTCTCTTTCAACCAAATCAAAACAGAAGTTTTCAACTCCTTCACAAACTCGATCAACTCACGAACATCATCTCCCGTTGCCGCGCCGACAGAGTCGTACTCAACGGTGTTGCGTTTAGAGCGACAGGAGTCGAGATAATCTGCAAGTTCATTTTCATTTCCGATTAAAAACAATTTGGGGAATTCCAGAACTTGGGACAGAAAATGATCTTTGCCGGTCTTTCTCTTCAGAAATTCCTTTTTTGTGAAAACATGGGGATTGATCTCTCTCGAAATCTGGTCGGATATTCCCGAAAGCAAGCCGGTCAGTTGCCTCATTCCCAGATCTCCAATAACCATTAGATCCACATCACTTTTATCTTTTTCATCCTGGCGCGCCACTGAGCCGAAGATAAACGCCAGTTTGATGGCAGGCTCGTTTTTTAGGGCCTCTTTGAAAATCTGTACGAGGCCAATGGTTTTTAAGACCAGATTGCGGATTTCCGGATAAAGGGGATGCGCTCTATTGGCTTCATAATAGAGACGGTTTCCATCTTTTCTCTCTTTGATCAGATTCAAACGGACCAATTTTTTGAGTTCCTGCTGGATGGTTCCAATCGTCAGGCCCGAGCGTCTTTCGATCTCCCGCATGTGGAGGGAGCCTCCATTCACCCCAAACAGAAGCCGAAATATCTCCGATCGAATTTTTGACGATAAAATCTCTGCAAGAATATTCATGAGGCTCGGGGAGAATGTGGGCTTCCCCAGCCCGGATGATGGTCTCCACATATCCGGTCAAGGGCTCACCCAAATCTTTGGCCAGGATATGCTGAAGAGTATTGGCCATGGCTTCCGCAATTTCGATAATGGAGTATTTCAGTCCCTTTAATACCCATGGTTCTCGGAGGATTTCTACGTCAGAATTCTTCCGCAATAACTCTTCGATCTCATTATGGCGGGCTTTAATCTCAGAAAGGTATCTTTGAATTTTTTCGGTGTCAATTTTCATAACAGGGAGGCTTCCGTGAGCAGTCCGGCGCATTCCCGGTATTTTAAAGAGACATATTCTACAATATCGGTTCTCAAATCTGGGTCGTGGTCAAGGAGGAGAATTCCTTCTTTGAAGATTCTTTTCAGAAAAGTAAAAGGGGCATCATTGATTATCTGGACGTCAAATTGATCGGCAATCAGG
>JASEHN010000393.1:1972-3835 GCA_030018715.1 Thermodesulfobacteriota bacterium
TCTCCAAATCAAGAAATCAATTACACACTCCCATAATCTTTCCTGGCCGGCTTCTCCCATCCATGCTCACCGAGCAACGCCACGAAACTGCATTCCCGCAAATTCTCCTGGGAAAATCCTCGTCGGTTCCGGCGCACTCTCAAAAGCCTTTGAGAGTTTTTATCCCCAACCGGGATGACCAGCCTTCCGCCAATCTTGAGCTGGTCCATCAAGGGCTTAGGAATTTCAGGGGATCCGGCCGTTACCAGGATGGCATCGAAAGGGCCCTCCTCTTTCCAGCCGAATGACCCATCGAATAGTTTGGTGATTACATTTCGGCATTGGACCAGATCGAGAACTTTTCTCGCTCTTTCGAGAAGGGAACGAATTCTTTCCACGGAATAGACCCGGTCGGCAAGCCTGGCCAGAATAGCAGTCTGATATCCTGATCCGGTCCCTATTTCCAGGACCCGCTCGTCTCCCCGCAGCCCCAGGGCTTCACTCATAAAGGCCACCATAAACGGTTGGGATATGGTCTGCCCTTCTCCAATGGGCAGCGCCGAATCGCCGTAGGCCTGCCCGTGTAAAGTCTCCGGGACAAAAAGATGTCGAGGTACTTGCTCCATGGCGGCGATCACCCGCGGATCCTTGATTCCCCGATTGATGATCTGCTCTTTGACCATCTTCTCCCTGGCTTTCAAATAGTCCAAGGTTATATGCGGCGCAGACTGGCGAGGTTTCATGGTTGTTGCTCAGAACATATTCTTGGTTGGGAAAGTGTCCTCAGATTTTTCGTTTGGAAAGCGTCTCAAAGGATGCATAGTTTGTCCAGTCCAGGTGTAACGGGGTGATGGAAATAAAGTTTTTGGCGATGGCCTTAAAGTCCGAATCTGGCGTATCCGCATACCCCGGATCATTACCGCCGATGATATAATATTTTCTGCCCCCTGGCCCGGTCTTTTCCTGAACGGACTCCCCGTAAATTCGTTTGCCCATGCGGGTGATCTTGTATGACCCTGGCTTTTTTCCCTGAGAAGGGACGTTCACGTTCAAAAAAGTATTGCGGGGCAGGCCATAACGGAGGATGTTCTTAGCCAAACGAGCGGCAAAAGAAGCCGCATGGGTAAAGTCGCAATGGTTTCTGGCCATCAGAGAAATGGCGAAAGAAGGGATTCCCAGGATAGTCCCTTCAATGGCCGCGGAAACCGTGCCTGAATAAGTAATATCTTCCCCTAAGTTCTCCCCGATATTGATCCCCGATACAATCAGGTTGGGCTTCTCCGGCAAAATCTTGCTTGTGCCCAGAAGAACGCAATCGGTCGGCGTCCCGTTTACCGCGAAAAACCGGGGGCCTAAGCTTTTCACCTTCTTCCAGCGCAGGTGACGGTTCATGGTTAAGGAATGGCTGCAAGCGCTCTGCTCCCGATCCGGGGCCACTACCCAAATTTCGGCGATTCGTTCCAGGGCCCTGGCCAATGCCAGCAATCCCGGAGATTGAATCCCGTCGTCGTTGGAAACTAAAATCATCAATTTTATCTCCCAATGGGACGCAGATTTACGCAGATAACCGCAGATAAAAATGTGAAATGCCCATTTGACACTCAATGTCCAATGTAACCGCGTAGAAGCGTGAACGCGAAAAAACAATAGGTGTCAACCCATCCGCTCATTTCGCTTGTGATTTGCGCCCGGACGCTTTACTAATTTTTAAATCCTGAAAATCTGCGATGATCTGCGTCTTATATTAATTTTTGGGTCATCTCCAAATTAGTTGAGGGCCAAAGAGTTGGCATATTTAAAATGGGCAGTGATTTCAGGGGCCCGGAAGAAAAGTCATATTGCTTGCAATCATAAGGCACATATCTCTCCTAAGCTTTGGCGGGG
>JASEHN010000394.1 GCA_030018715.1 Thermodesulfobacteriota bacterium
CAGCAAATGGCCAAACCCAACTGAATTTTGTGGTAATAGGAAATTCCTATACAATAAATTTAAACCGCTCTTACGGAAAGGCGTGAAATCCTCATGAATTTTAGCAGGATAAGAAAGTTTGTCAAGGGGGATTTTGAGTTCGTCACCCTTCACTTTCTATATTAAGTTGTAAATTCAAAAAGATTGGTAAGAAGGAGGCAGGGAGATGCTGAGTGCCGGCCAATCGACGGGAAAGGCTTATCCGACATCCTGCCATCTTATTTCCGCTAAAAGAGAGCAAAAAAGAATTGACCCATTTGCTGAAACGGTATAAGTCAAGCTCCGAAATAGGAACGAACAACTGCCTCACTGGCCAAACGAAGCATCTTCCTGCCTCCAGGAACTTGTAAATATCAAATAAATCCAAAAGGGAAGGTGGGGTTTTTAGGGGTTTTTGGGCTTCTCGGCAGACGCCCTCTTACCAGCAATTTGGCCAAAGGCCCAGGCTTCAGGGTAATTACTCCCCCCTTGGTAAAGGAAGCCGAAGAAAGATCCCAACTCGCCAGCAGCATATAACCTTGGTATGGGATGATTATCAAAATCCAACACCTGGCAGTGCCGATTATGCTTCGGGCCACCCTGGGTATTTATAAGAGAAAGAGCCAACTCGAGCGCATAATAGGGAGGAGTCTCTATGGGGGCCAGAGAATTTTCGGGTCGGTCAAATTCGGGGTCCTTTCCGCCCACGCAATAACTCTTAAACTTTTTTATCGTTTCATTAAGGCCTGGTGAATCTACGTCTATCTTCATCGCCAGATCATGAATTGTATCCGCCTTGATGATCCACCCTTTTTTAATTTCCAAAGAGTTGTCGCTGCTCCACTCATGAACTTTATGAATCATCGGATAACCGACTGGCCCTCCCCACAACTCTTTGAAAAATTCTAAAGTGCAAGCAATCGGCCCCCTCCGCCGGTAACTTTCGTCAAAGATGATATAGGCGGGCAGGTTAGGATATTCTGCCCGTTCATGGTCAAAATAAAGGACCTCTAAAGGGTCCTTACGGTGGATCAGATTTTTATCTTCCTTCATGAATCTCTTTCCATATCTATTCACAAATATGAAGCTGCCCTCGGGCATAGACCTCCCCATCCCCAATCCTACCGCCATACCAAATTCCCTGCTTGGCGCTTTGGCACAAAAAGCCCCCCATTCAATAGATGCTGTATGCCATAGAGCGGCCCCTGCTTCCAAGGCCATTTTAATCCCATCCCCGGTATTGCCCGGATTCCCCCATGGGTAGATGAATTCCGTCAAACCTGGAAAATTGAAATACCCAAGCATCTCTGGGTTATATTCATACCCTCCGCATGCCAGGATTACACCCTTTTTTGCTCTTATATAAATTTTTTTGCCTGCGCTCTCCGCTTCGACGCCGATCACTTCTTTGGTCCCGGGAATCTGAACCAGAGCTTGCACTTGAATTTTAAACATGGTTTTAATGCGGCGGTTCTCCACAAGATCCGAGAGAAATTTAAAACCCATCAGACCTGTCGGATTAAACTGGATGCGCTGAATCTTGGAGCTGAGCAGAGCAGGGAAATAAGGGGGGTCTTGGCGCAGGACCGTAAATTCTGCACCCAATGTTGTAAGCAACTCGGGTATACCCACCATCGCTTCCGCAAAACCACGAATTAAGTCTTCGTCCACAGTCCCAAAAGATAGCGCCCGATAATAATGGAGGGCATCAGCCAAATTCTCCGGGATTAACATCGCTCCGGCACTGACTCCGCTGTTTCCTCCGGCACTGGGCATTTTCTCCAGAATCAGCACCTCTGCTCCCGCATCATGGGCAGCAATGGCGGCATTGGCCCCTGCGGCCCCGTAGCCTACGATCACTACGTCTGCCTGGGCATCCCATTCCGGAAGTTTAAACGGGAGAAATCCCTTTCCTTTCCCGGTCCGTCCAGACAAACGGCCAGTACCAGGCCTCTTCGCTACCTTTTCACGAACTCCTTGATCTTTAGATCCCTTTTTACTCCCTTTTGGGGCCATTTATTCCCTCTCCTTGTTGTTGATTTTACCCAAAAAAAGCGATTCACCGCAGAGGGCACAGAGGAAAGTCATTGAATTCTAACAAGGCAGGAAACGTTGTCAAGGGTATTTTGAGAGAGTCGGCGGCGGCGGAGTGGGATTGTAGATCTTGCAAGAAAAGCCCATCTTTAGTATATTCGGTTCAATTCTGCCAAAATGGGGCCTAAGTGCCGGAGGCTACTGGCTCTCCAACGGAATATAGCGGGCGCGCACAATAGATATAAAGGCCGCCTGTAAATGAAAAAGGATGGTAATGTCAAAAATTTTATGAAAAGAGGGGATAGAATATGAAACCCCAGAGGGCACAGAGGGGGAGGAAGGAAAATTCTAATAACACATTGATATTTAATCTTTTCTCCGTGTTCTCTGTGGTTAAGTTTTGACAATACTAAAAGGATTCATGGGAGGAAAAAATGCCTAAGAAAAGTTTGAAGCCGACAAGCGCCGTTTTATTAACCCCCGTAGTTTTAGTCAGCTGCCAGGATGAAGGAGGGAAGCCGAACATCATTACTTTGGCCTGGGTGGGAGTTGCCAACTCCGACCCACCGATGATTTCGATCGCCATCCGTCCGGAGCGGCACTCGTACGCGATCATCAAGAGGACAGGAGAATTTGCGGCCAACCTTCCCACTACCGCAATTTTAAAGGAGATGGATTTTTGCGGTGTCGTCTCTGGAAGCAAGCTGGATAAATTTTCAACGACCCAACTCACCCCCATGCCTGCGGAAAAGATAAAGGCCCCCCTGATCAAAGAGTGCCCGGTGAACCTCGAATGCCGGGTGAAGCAGGTTCTCGCCCTGGGGAGCCATGATCTTTTCCTGGGAGAGGTAGTGGCTGTCCATATGGACACGGAGATCCAGGATGAGAAGGGGCGAATCGACATTGGCAAGACCAAACTATTTGCTTTCTGCGCGGACGCAATGGAATATTGGAGCTTGGGGGAAAGAATTGGCCGGTATGGTTTTACCAAAGGTAAGCTGAATTAAGGCCCAGAACAAAAGCCCTCGACGCTTCGCTGTGGTCATCGGTGAGGAAGGAGATTTCCTCCGGTTATTCAAAGCCGTACCATTTAGTATTATTATTCAATGCCTCGCGCGGGGTTACCAGTTTATTTGCCGGGAAGTCCCAGTCGGGATAGCCAATGGCTAAACCCATTATAGGCAGATTGAACTCGGGGATACCTGCCAATTTTCTCAGTATGTCGGGGAATAATATGCCCTGGTCTTCGATACAGGTGCCCAAGCCAAATTCAAGCGCAGCAAGGCAAATGCTCTGGCAGAGGATGCCGATGTCACACAGGGCTAAAGTTGAATCCATTGATTTGTCCAGGGAGAGAACTATAGCCGCTGGCGCATCGAAGTAGCGGAAGCCTCTCATCATCCATTGCGCCCGCTTTTCTTTGTCGTCGCGCGCGATGCCCATCAACTGGAAAATTTGAATCGCCAGATCAACCTGTCTTTTCCGGTAGATTCCTTCGAATGGCTTCCTGATTATTTCCTGGGCAGACCCAGTTCCAACATTCAAAGCCTTTATATTTTCCTGCCTGATTTCATCCAGGACTTTGCCCGAGATTACTGTAATTTGCCAGGGTTGGGTATTCAGAGCCGAGGGCGCCCGAGTTGCGACCTCAAGGACTTTAGCGATTATTTCTTTGGGTACCGGATCGGGCTTATAACCCCTGATGCTCTTTCTGGTTTGCAATGCCTTCAGAACGTCCAATGTTCGCCTCCTTTAATTTAAACCTAAATTGATCGATTTTTT
>JASEHN010000395.1 GCA_030018715.1 Thermodesulfobacteriota bacterium
CAACCGATGCTTCCAGCGCGTTCCGCTCTAACCCCCGGCCCTCAACAAAGGCTTTAATACCATTTTTTCAAAGCGCTAAACTGTTACGTATTCCGAAATTTTTATTTTATGGCTTCTTCCACCAGAACAATCAGTCTCTTGGGCGAAATCGGTTTGGGCAGGTAAAGGTTGGCCCCGACTTCCATACCCCGTTGTTTGTCTTCTTCGCCGCTTTTGGCCGTAAGCATCATAATCGGCGTCTCGGCGTAGGAATCCACCTGGCGAATTTTCTGGCAGACTTCGAAACCATTCATCTCCGGCATAATCACATCCAAGATGACCAGGTTAAAACGTTCGTTTAAAATTTTTTCCAGAGCTTCCACTCCATTGGGGGCGGTGGTCACGGAAAACCCCAAAGGAGAAAGCAGCTCCTGGATGGCGATTAATACCAGTTCATCATCGTCCACGACTAAGATTTTTGGGGCCATAGGTTCATACTCCTTTAGGGCTCTTACACTTTACCAAGAGAGGAATGATTATCGCAATACCCCTGAACCTTTTTTATAGGCAGGGATTAGCGGGCCGGGCATTTTTCCCATTATCTCATTCTTCCATCCATTCCAGGGCCGTCTGCAGGTGAGTGGACAGCACAGGCAGGATTACCCGAAAAATTGTTCCTTCGTTGACCTTGCTCTCCACCTCGATCCTGCCGCCATGAGCTTCGATGATCCCGTAACAGATAGATAGCCCCAGGCCAGTGCCTTTACCCACTTCTTTGGTGCTGAAGAAAGGCTCAAAAATTTTTTCCACATTCTCCTCGGGAATTCCTTTACCTGTATCCCTGACCGAGGCTTCCACATCGTGCCACCCGTTGTGCCGGATTAAGGCCGTGGTGATGATCAGTTCCCGTTTCCGTCCGATTCCTTCCATGGCGTCTCTGGCGTTGGTTATGAGGTTGAGGAAAACCTGCTCTAACTGATTGGCATCGCCCCGGATCTTGGGTAAGTCCGGCTGGAAATTCTTGACGAGGCGAATGCCGTGGTTGAGAAGCTGCTGGCCGGTTATCATCAGGGCATTCTCGATGGGTTCGTCAATATCCACGGGGCGAAAGTCAAACTTGGACTGCCTGGAGAAATCCCTGAGATGGTCTATGATCTTGGCAATGCGTATATGGCACTGCTGGATTAGCCCCAGGCGACGCTGGTTTTCATCCTTTTCCGGAAGGCTTTCCCGGACGACGTGCAGGAAGGTATCCGCAGCCATCAGCGGGTTATTCAGCTCATGGGCCACGCCGGCCACCAACTCGCCCAGGGCGCGCATCTTCCCGGCCTGGAAAAGGTGGGCCTGGGTCTTCTTCAAATCTTCCTCTAATTTTTTCTTTTCGGTCAGGTCCTTGAACACTCCCAGGGTGCCGATGATCTTGCCAGTCTCATTCCTGAGCAAAGAGGCCGAGGTTAGAATGGGAACCACTTTTTCCTTCCGGCGCAAGCTCATTTCATAGTTCTGCAATCTGCCCTTTTCCCGCAGGATGGACATGATTTTTCGGGCCTCGGGGAGGCCTTCTACGTAAAAGCGGAAGATGGGGACTTCCATGATTTGCTCCCGGGGCAATCCCACCATCTCCTCCATGGCCCGGTTGGCAAAGGTGATCCGTCCTTTGGGGTCGGTGGTAACCATGGCGTCCACGGAGCTCTGCACGATATTCTCTAAAAAATCCTTAGTTTCCCATAACTCCTTCTCCAGGGCCAGTTTCTCGGTGATGTCCCTGGCGATTTCCAAAAATCCCAGGATCTTGCCCGAGGTATCCTTGAGGGTGGTAACGATGGCGTGGGCCTGAAACTGGCTGCCGTCTTTACGAACGCGCTCCAGTTCATATTCGGTCATGCCCAGAGCTTCCACCTTCCTGGAAATCTCCAACAGGATCCCCCGCGCCCGGTCTTCCTTGCGGAAGGTCTTGCCGATCCACATTTTTCCGATTACGTCTTCTTTGGTCCACTTGAAAAGGTTTGCCGAACCGCTGTTGTATTCTAATATCACCCCGTTAGGATCTATGGCGATGATGGAGTATTCCGTCGAACTTTCCAGAACGATATTCAGCATGCTGGATAGATTGCGGTATTTTTCTTCTTTCTCCTGGATCTCCTTGGTGCGTGTCCGCACGACTTCTTCCAGGTTTCGGGTGTAGGTAAGAATCTGGCCGGCCATGCGATTGAACGAGCTGGCCATTGTGCCGATCTCGTCGCCCGTGGTGATGCGCACTTTTTGGGTCAAGTCTCCAGCGGCCATCCGGGTCGTAACCTCGGTCAATTCCATAACCGGACGGGTGAGCACGCGCGTTAGCCCCACGGTCAGCAGGATGGCCAGGGCCACGCTGCCCGCTGCTACCAGGGTGATGAAAAACTTCGTCCGGGCCACACCCTCGAAAACCTCTTCTTCATAACTGCCCGCAACGATAATCCAGTCCCAATCCCGAAAATATTGGTACTTGTTGATTTTCGTCCGGGGGGTAGTTTCGCCCAATTCTACGTTGACCCAGGGATAGTGGATGGTGCCCACTTCATCCTCTTTTAAAAGAGGAGCTTTGCGGGCAATCTCCTGCATATGTTCAAAACCGGTGGAATCCCTGGCTCTCAGGATGTTTTCTCCTTCTTTAGCCGGGTGCACCACCAAATTCCCCGAACCGTCCATGATATAAGCATATCCTGTCTTACCGATCTTGATGGATTTGACGGCGCTTTTAAGGGAAATGGCGCTCTGTTCTGGTATGCCTACGTAGAGGGCGCCGATGACCTCCCCGCGCCTGTTCAGGATTGGTTCATAGATCGTGATGTACCAGGCATTCACCACAAAAGCCCGCCCCCGGTAGTTTTCTCCCCGCAGAATCTTCTTGGCCACCTCGCTGGAAGCTGGAAGATACGTGCCCACAGCCCGCGTCCCATCCGCCCGCAGAACGTTCGTGGCAATGCGCAGGAGCCGATCCCCTTCTATACGTTGAAAAACAGTGCAGGTTCCCCCCACCAATTTTTGCACCCTATCCACAACTGTGTGATCCCCCGTGATCGCTTTCCCGCCAATTGACCAGAAGGGAATGCGCACCGGAGTTTTCTCGTTGGTGAATTGCTCCTCGGCCATGAACTCCACGAAACGATTGGATGAAATCGTAACGTACTGTCCCTTGGGGAAGAGGATATGATGGGCGATTCTTAAGTCGGAGGAGAGTTTGTTCTGTAAGAGCTCCTGCTGGGCTTTGCACATGGCTTGAATGTTGGTCACGATGTGGGCCAAGTCCGACTCGTAAGCCTGCTTCAGATCTTCGGTGAATTTTCTAAGCGAAAGGGTGGCTGCCACCCCGAGGGGCACGAGAGCCAGGACCAGGGTGAAGCTGATCAGCTTGGTGCGGATTTTCCAGTCTCTAAATGGTTTCACCGGAATGGCCTTTTCTTCAGATTGGCAATATATCAGACCTATGGAAAAATCTCAAATTTTTTGCTCCTTCGCCTTTTGCATTTGTTTTAGGACCTCTCGAAAAAATATCCTGACAAATTGTCACGTAGTTTTTCTTTGCAAGACAAATTTTGTCATAATTTCCTCATTGACCTGAAAGATTAATATTTATTTGCCAATTTGCCAAGTTATGCCTTTTAATAGATGAATAGTGATTCATTGTTCAGAAGAAAATCTTTACATAAAAAGTTGAATAATATCAAAATATTAAAAAGGTGGTGAGAAAAAATGGCCGGAGCTTTTTTCCCGTGGTATGTCGTTTGCTCTTTCTCCGGGTAGGGAATATTTAATTGTAGGCTTTGTTCGAAAAGTACGTGATTGACGACTTTTCAGGAGTTATCCATAGGGGG
>JASEHN010000396.1 GCA_030018715.1 Thermodesulfobacteriota bacterium
GCCCGCCTCAGGCGGGCAGCGAAAAGTCCTGAAATCCCCCCTAACCCCCCTTTGGCAAAGGGGGGAAGGGGGGATTTATGTCGATCCAGTAAAAAAATCCTTATTACCAACATGTTGGTAATAATTGCGCAGTAAGCGCCTATTTCAGACCCATGCCGTGCCAGGTAGTTTCAACGATTTATAAGGGTAAAGAAAGGGGGTAAGAAAGAGAAATTTAATATTGAAAACTTAAACGTCAAGGTTTATCTTATTTCACGATCACACCAAAAAGGAGGACATTATGAAAAAAGCGTTAGTAGGAATCTTTGTGGGATTAGCCTTTTTTATCACCTTAGTAGCCGGCCCGGCCCTGGCTACTGAACCGGTCGTTAAATGGAAAGTGCAGACTCCCTGGCCGAAAGCCCTGTGGCAGCATAAAAACGCCGAAATCTGGGCCGAAGATATTGCCAAGATAAGCGGCGGACGCATGAAGATCGACCTCTTTGCCACCGATGAAATCGTCCCTGCTTTCGAGGTTTTTAGTGCCGTGCAAAGGGGCACCCTCGATGCCGGCCATACCTGGGCCGGCTACGTGATTGGAAAGTATCCAGCGACCACCATGGTGGCCGCCACACCAGCCTTCTTCGATCTGTTGGGTTACTGGACCTGGATGCAGGCCGGGGGCGGTAAGGAACTCTGGCAGGAAATTTACGGGGATACCCTGAAAGTGTTTCCTGCGGGCATGCTCTGGGCCGAAGGAGGTGGCTGGGCCAATAAAAAAATCACGAAACTCAGCGACTTCAAAGGCCTCAAGTACCGCACGGTTTTGATCTGGGGTGAGATCCTTTCGGAAATAGGCGCCGCCGTGGTAACCCTCCCGGCGGGTGAAATTGTTCCTTCCCTGCAGAGGGGAACGCTGGATGCGGCTGAGTTCAGCACACCGGTTACGGATCTGCCCCTCGGTTTCCACGAGGTGGCCAAATACTGGTACTTCCCGGGCCTGCACCAGATCGCCGGTTTTGTGGAACTGCTGGTGAACAATAAAAAATGGGACGCTCTGCCCCCGGACCTAAAGGAAGTTGTTAAAGCAGCCTGCGACGTGCAAATGGCCAGGGGCTTAACCCATTGGCTTTTAGAAGATTGCAAGGCTGTAGAAAAAATTAAGAAGGAAGGGAAAGTTACCATTCTGAGGTACTCCAAAGAGATGCAAAAGGACATTCTGGAAAGATTTATGAAAAAGTATGATGAACATAAAAATCCCATGTTCCAGAAAGTGTGGAAGTCCCAAAAGGAATTCATGAAGCTTTACAACCCCTACATGAAACTTCAGGGAGTGGAGGCGGAAGTTACGATCAAGTAGAGTCCATCCGGAAACTTCCTCTTCAGGCCTTGGTATGACGGGAGAGGGCATGAGTGAGGGGGATTAAAATCGAAGCCGCTCATCCGCATAGGGGTTGAGCGGCTTAATTTAATTGTATAGGAATTTCCTATTTTAACTTTAGGCACTTTAGCTCACTTTAGGCACTTTAGTCACTTAACTTGATTGTATAGGAATTTCCTTTTCCCATCTTTAGTCCGCCTCAGGCGGATCACTTTAGACACTTAGGGCACTTGACTCGTTTTCTTGATTATGGTTTTAAAACTCTGTGATCTCTGTGCCCTCTGTGGCTAATTTAATTTGAGGAGATTTCCTTTATGGAGAGGCTTAGAAAAATTATTGCGCGCATCGACGGAATCAGCGAATGGTCAGGGAAGATCTGTGCCTGGTTGAGCGTCCCGCTCGTGCTTTTCATGTCCTACGACGTCATTATGCGATATTTATTCCAGGCTCCGACCAAATGGGCTTATGAAATGACCTGGATGCAGTACGGCGCCCTTTTCATGTTAGGGGGAGCCTATGCCCTGAAGCATAAATTACATGTGCGGGTTGACATCATCTATAACCGCTGGTCTCCCCGTACGCGGGCAATTTTCGATTCGGTAGTGTACCTGGTAATTTTTTTCCCGGTGTTTTACATCCTGGTCACTCATAGTGCAATCTTTGCCTATTATTCATGGGAGATTTGGGAATCTTCCTACATTAGCTACTGGCAGCCCCCGGTTTACCCCATCAAGACGGTTATGGTCATCGGCCTTGTGCTCTTTGCTCTTCAGGGGATTGCGGAGTTTATTCGAGTGCTGACCTTTGCCGTAAAGGGGGAAACCTTATGAGCCCGGAATATCTTGCCGTAACCATGTTTATCGGGGTCATGGTGCTGGTCTTCGCCGGAGTGCCCCTCTATCTGGCATTGGGAGGGCTGGGTCTTTACTTCGGGATTGCCGGCGGTTGGTCGCCGCAAGTTTACGATCAGTTCATCTTCCGCATCTTTGGACTCATGTCCAGTGAGGTTTTGCCGGCGGTGCCTATGTTTGTATTCATGGGGGCCATTCTGGATAAGTCGGGGGCGGCGGATAAATTGTTTGGCGCTTTTTACTTGGCCATGGGCGGCCTGCGGGGGGGGCTGGCTGTGGCTACGATCCTCATCTGTACCATCTTTGCCGCCTGCACCGGCGTGGTTGGGGCTTCTGTTACGGCCATGGGCATGTTGGCGCTTCCGGCCATGCTTAAGAAAAATTATAACATTCCCTTAGCCACGGGAGCGATTTGCGCCGGCGGCACATTGGGGATCCTCATTCCTCCGAGTGTGATGATGCTGCTCTATGGCCCGATGGTCGGTCTTTCGGTGGCCAAGATGTTCATGGGAGCGTTTATCCCGGGGCTGGTGCTGTCCGGACTTTTTTTGACGTATATCGTCATCATTTGTTTGATTAAACCGGAGTATGGCCCGGCCATGCCCAAGGAAGAGCGGCAGGGTATCCCTATGTTAAAGATTGCCGGGGAGATTCTGCTTTATATGGTTCCTCCGATGTTTTTGATCCTGGCTGTTCTGGGTTCGATTTTCTTGGGGGTGGCTTCTCCAACTGAGGCGGCGGCTATGGGTGGGTTGGGTTCTATCATCGTGGCCATCTTTTACCGCAAATTCAATCTGAAGGTTCTGTATGACGGGGTAATGAACACCCTGAAGATTACCTCCATGGTCATGTTTGTGGCTGTGGGGGCATTTATGTTCAGCGGGGTTTTCATGGCTCTGGGAGGGGCAAAACTCATCGGTAATTTTATCGTCTCCCTTCCTCTGGGCAAATGGGGCATCCTCCTCGTGATGATGGCGGTCATCTTTATCCTGGGCATGCTCATCGACTGGATCGGGATTCTGTTCATTGTTGTCCCCATTTTCACCCCGGTCGTTGTAGGGCTTGGGTTTGATCCTTTGTGGTTTTCCCTGGTGGTGTGCGTCAACCTGCAGATGTCTTTTATTTCCCCTCCCTTTGCCTATTCTATTTTTTACCTGAAGGGAGTTTCTCCTCCGGAAGTAACCATGGTCCACATCATCAAAGGAGTGATACCGTTCGTCATCCTCCAGGCCATTGGCTTGACCTTGGTCGTTCTATTCCCGCAATTAATCCTGTGGCTGCCCAGCAAGATGTAAAAATATTTCACTCCGGAAACCGAAAAAAAATGCTATGCGCTTTGGTCCATGCGCATAGCATTTTTAACACCTTGCGGTGAGGGTTATTTAATATCCTTCCTCAGCCGCTTCTACGATGGCCCGGAGGTTGCGGAGGGGGGTCTGCAGGGGAACGGCGCACTCCGGTCCAATGATGTCCACGCCCGCTTTGATACTATACCGCACCTGTTTACGCACATCCTCCGGGGTTCCCCGCAATAGGGTGGTGGCGTTGTTAATGTTTCCGACCAAGGACATCTCGCGGTTTACCACTCTTACGGCTTCTTGCGCGTCCACCTGCCATTCG
>JASEHN010000397.1 GCA_030018715.1 Thermodesulfobacteriota bacterium
AAAGGGGGAAAATGATGAATCTTTTATCGAATTCCAATAAAAAACTTCTCCTCCCTTTGTAAAAGGGAGGTCGGGAGGGATTTCTGAGAAGGCCTTTTCAAAACGCTAAATTGTTACCTTTTTTTAACTTTAGGCATTTTAGAGTGTTACCACCGCTTTTAAACTCCCCCTTTATCAACGATATGAGGTTCCCCCCTATGGGCTATATGATTCTTGAATTTGAAAGGATAAGGTTATCATTTGATTCATGTTGATCCTCTGATTCGTCTGATCGAGGGGGTAATTCTCATCGGTGAAAAGGGTCCCGAAACTGACCGGCGGTAACAATTTTAGCTAACTTTAGGCACTTTAGTTCACTTAACTTGAAATTTAGCCATTAGACCAGGGATAATTCTTCCGGGCTTCTTCGCTCATCATTCCCCAGATGAATACATCGCTTATCTGCAGGGCCGCTTCGTCAACGCTGTGCTTTTTCTTGGAGGAGAGGACCCAATAACGGGACATTTCATCCAGGGCGCCGAACACAGCCCTCTTCATGATTCCCGGGGTGAGATCTTTGCGGATCAGGCCGGCTTCTTGCCCCTCGATTACCACCGAACGAATCAGGTTGAGATATTCAATAAATGGCTTGTTGACGTATTCTTTCATGAACTTACTGCTCTGGCGAACCTCCACTCCAAAAACCTCAGCCAGTTGCTGTTGCTTGGCGACGAAGGAAAGGTGGCTGACGGCAAAGCGTTTAATCTTCTGCAGGGCGTCTTTTTCCTTGTTTATTTCCTTGCGCATGTTCTCCACAAGTTTGCCAAATTCTTCTTCGAATAGGGAGATGAGGATATCGTCTTTATTTTTGAAATAAAGATAGATGGTCCCATCGGCAACATTCGCTTCCTTGGCGATTTCCGAAACCCGGGCGTTGTAAAATCCCTTCTCGGCAAAAACTTTTACAGCAGCCTTTATGATCTTCTGGTGTTTGTTAACTTCTTTCATAAATCAGGATGACGACTCTTTAGATGCCCTAAATAGTCAATTTCAACGGGTAATTTTTTTCTTTAATTTTTCTGGCAACAAACAAGGAGTTAATTTTTTTATTGAATGAATGATTATTCATTCAACAGTTTATTAACATAGGCCAAAAAAGCTGTCAAGTTTTTTTTGAATTTTTTGATCCCTGATAGGTTGATGAATTCGTAAAAAGTCCGAAAGCCCCTTTCCCCGTCATTCCGGCGAAAGCCGTCCGCCTCAGGCGGACAGTTATTTCAAGGCGTTATCAAACCTCTGGACTCCGGTTTTCACCGGAGTGACGACCTTTTACGAGACCATCATCATTCATGACTCTGAAAATTAATATAGAGGTTGGCTTTATAGGGGAAAAGAATAGCGAAATTAGCTCCTTTTCAACTATGAACTATAGGCAATTTGCTACCTGAAATAAGGTAAAAGGCCTTTTCCTTTTAGGGCCTGGATTGTTTTCAAGCTTTCCTCGCGGGAGGAAAACTGCCCCGCCATCACCCGGTACCAGGTCTGCCCGGTGGAAAACTTCCGGGGGATGACCTCAATCTTTTTTCCTTGAAGAATAGGCTCATTCTTGTATTTTTCGGCAAATTCAGGCTGCAAAAAGGTCGCCAAGTGCACCTTATAGGTGTCATCTGGATCCTGGATGATCAGGGCCTCTTCAGCAACTTCGGGAATATTAATTTTCTCATTGGCTTTGACCAGGTCAGGGTTGGTAATTTCGGGGTTGAACCTTAAAATATAGTCCGCCAGGGTTGTGTTGGAGAGGTCATAATATTTTTGGGCCAACGAACGGATGGTCGCATTCTCTTCTACGATCACGGTATTTACCCGGATCTCAACCTCAGGTTTAGGTTGGGTCTGGGTGGCCGGGGAAAGTGGGGGAGGGGAAATGGGCTTTAGATCCGCCGGCCTTTCCTCCGCAGCCGGGGTTGGGGCGGCGGCAGGGGTAAGAGAGCTTTCGCTTTCAGCGGCAGGAGCGGCGGCTTTCTGTTCATCGGCCGGCTGCTGCGCGGAAGGCTTTAGCTCTAAGTTCTTCTTCATGTTCAATAAGTATTCACTGCCTAACAGGATTACTAAGGCCAGGCAAAAAAGGGCTATGGTAACATACGAGAACCTGGGAAGGAGGTCCTTCAATCTCAGAGACTTTGTGCGGATTCTCTTCTTGTATCCTGGGTCTTCTACGGTAAGCTCTCTTTCAGGCAAAGCCTCCATATGCCTTAAGACTTCCTGAATAATCAAAGCATTGATCTTCTTTTTGCCGCGATCACGGCCAATCAAAAAAGCGTTATCACAGAGGATATTAATGACCCGGGGAATCCCTTTGCCATAATGGCAGATCATGGAAACAGCCTCCGGAGTGAAGACCTGGGACGCGCTGCTTCCCACCATTTTTAAGCGGTGTTCAATATATCGCCTGCAATCTTCTTCCCGCAGCGGCAATATCCGCCGCCGGACGGCAATCCTCTGCTTAAGCTGCCGAAGTTCGTTGGAATTTAGCTTGTCTTCAAGCTCTGGCTGCCCCACGAGAATAATCTGCACCAGCTTCGAAGTGGCGGTTTCCAGGTTCGAGAGCAGGCGAAAATCTTCCATAGCTTCAATGCTTAGATTTTGGGCCTCATCAATAATGATCGCCAGATTTTTGTCCTGGCCCAGTCTCTCTATCAGGTAATGGTTGAACTGGCGGATCAAGAAAGACTTGTCTTGATATCCTATGGGCATCTCTAACTCGTGGAGCACTCCCCGTAAAAGTTGCTCAAAGGTAACTTTTGTTTGGGAAATGAAGACAACCTTAACGTTCGAATCCAGTTCGTCAAGCAGTTGACGGATGAGGGTGGTCTTGCCGGTCCCTGTTTCCCCCGTTATCGAGACAAACCCTTTTCTCTCGTTGATTCCATAAGCCATGGAAGCCAATGCTTCCCGGTGACTTTCCGTATAGAAGAGAAACCTGGGATTGGGAGTTACATTAAAAGGTTGTTCGGAAAAACCGTAAAAATCGTTGTACATGTTTTTTAATCATCTGGCCGGATTTTCAAAAGCCGGGCTGCAAGAAAGACTGGGAAATCTGGACTTGAAAACCTGAATTCGCGATTAAGCTTTTAAGATTTTTTTTATCTATCATCATTACATCCTGTTGTCAAGAAAATCATCTTGCCTCGCCATCCTTCGTTTTTGAATAAGATGAATTAATACTACTCCGACAAATAGCGTTTATGGCGCGATGCAAGACGGATATGTTGAACGGTTTGATCAGGAAATCTCCCCTCGCCCCTCTTTTCCAAAGAGGGGTATAACAATTTCCCCCTTTGGCAAAGGGGGAATAAGGGGGATTTTGTGAATTGTCGGAGTAGTATTAATGGCGATACAGGAAGTCGGACGGGAGGAGAATAATAGAGTGAGCGCCGGGAAGCGTCCCCGATTGGTCATGAACTTAATTCTGAAATCATGAACGAAAATGAAAAGTGAAGATGGCAATAATCCTCTTGCTTTTTGGCCTACCCCTTGCTATTTTAGAATTCAAAGAATGGAGAAAGATAATTTCGGCAAATATTCTGCAAATGGCCAGGCGTTGAGTTGCGGAGTTCTCTTCCATCTCCTTATTGCCTCTTTTTTTTTCATTCTTTTTTCCCCCTTACCGGCGATAGCTAAGAAAGATGGCGTTTATCACCCCGTGGAAAGAGGAGTTACTCTCTACCGGATCAGCCTGGCCTATAAAATTCCCATTGCCAAGATAATGGAAGCCAATGGTTTGTCCTCTCCATCGGCTCTCAAAATTGGACAAAAAATTTTTATTC
>JASEHN010000398.1 GCA_030018715.1 Thermodesulfobacteriota bacterium
GATCTTCATTGACTCCAACTCTGGGAGCAAAGAACCGGGAGACAAAATCATATTCCGGAGAAGAAGAGAGACTGGTAACCATTACACCCCGGATTGGTAATGTCCTAAGGAGGTTGAAGTCGGGTTTTATGCTGCGGACGATTTCTTCGGATTCGACCTCTACAAGATAATCAAACTGGTTCCTGCCGAGGTATTGAATCTGAACTCCCAAAGCCTTGGCCAGCCCCTCAGGTTCGGAAGCTAACTCTTCTGGCTTGGCCGGGAAATCCATCTCGATCCAATCCCCTTTACGTTCCGCCGTAAGAATTCCGCTCCGGGTAGAAAAACGCGCCTGCTCGTTTGGCTTTAAATCCCCCCTCTCCCACAGAATGTGGGCGCTGGCCAGGGTGGCATGTCCGCAAAGGTCCACTTCCACGGCGGGCGTAAACCAGCGCAGTTGGAAGCCGTCTTCCTGGCGGAGAAGGAAAGCGGTCTCAGAGAGATTCATTTCCCTGGCCACATTCTGCATCCATTGCGCATCGAACGGCTGGGTAAGGATACAAACGGCTGCCGGATTTCCGGCAAAGGGTTTTGCCGTGAAGGCATCTACTTGAAAGATGGGCACGTTCGTGGTTTTTTCTTCCACTGGAAAATTTATCATAAGGTGAGTTGATTGATAAGCTTGGCTAAAAAGCCACTTAAATCACACCCGGCCGCCCCCTCCTAAGGAAGGACTATCTCCTCAATCCAAAATCCGCACTGGCATCTATCCGGTCAAGTATTTATGAATGGCATCGGCAGCTTTACGTCCGGCTCCCATAGCCAAAATGACTGTGGCCGAGCCGGTAACGATATCGCCCCCGGCGTACACTCCTTTTTTACTCGTATCTCCGGTCTCGGGGTCGGCGACTATATAACCCCATTTGTTGGTCTTAAGATCCGGAGTGGTTGACTGAATCAAAGGATTGGCCCCTGTGCCGATGGCTACCACCACCATATCCACCTCTAAGGTAAATTCCGAGCCGGGGACGGGAATGGGCCGGCGGCGGCCGGATTCATCTGGTTCGCCCAATTCCATACGCTGGCACTTCATGCCGCATACCCAACCATCTTCGTTGCCCAAAATCTCGACGGGCAAGGTTAAGAAATGAAACTGGACGCCCTCTTCTTCGGCATGGTGGACTTCTTCGATTCGAGCTGGGAGTTCCTTCTTTGAACGACGGTAAACAATGTAAACGTCGTCGGCTCCCAGGCGAAGGGCCGTACGCGCCGAATCCATGGCCACGTTTCCTCCGCCCAAGACCGCCACCTTTTTCCCTTTGGCAATCGGAGTATCATACTTTGGAAATAGATAAGCCTTCATCAGGTTAGAACGGGTTAGATATTCGTTGGCCGAATAAACCCCGTTGAAATTCTCCCCGGGGATGTTCATGAAAGTGGGTAGGCCGGCGCCGGTTCCCAGGAATACCGCATCATATCCGTTGGCCATCAGCTCATCGACAGTGTAAATCTTGCCGATGACCATGTTGGCCTTCAGCTCCACCCCGGTTTTTTGCAGGTAATCGACCTCGGCCTGGACGATGGCTTTGGGCAGGCGAAATTCAGGAATGCCGTATACCAGCACTCCCCCGGGTTTATGCAGGGCCTCGAAGATGGTTACCTGATGGCCTTTCTTGATCAGGTCGCCAGCCAGGGTTAGACCTGCCGGACCCGAGCCTACGACCGCCACTTTTTTCCCTGTAGGGGGCGCCTTCGGGGGCATGATAAATTCCCCGTGAGCCATTTCGTAATCAGCAGCGAAACGCTCCAGTCTGCCGATGGCCACAGGTTCACCCTTCTTTCCTAAAATGCAAACTTTTTCGCACTGGTCTTCCTGCGGGCAGACCCGGCCGCAAACCGCAGGAAGGCTGTTCATCTCCTTAAGCTTGCGGGCCGCTCCCAGGAAATCGCCATTAAGGATGAGATCGAGGAAAGCCGGAATATCGATGGAGACCGGGCAGCCATCTATGCAGGTTGGTTTCTTGCACTGCAGGCAGCGGCTGGCTTCCAGTTTGGCCAGCTCCGGAGTGTAGCCAAGGGGAACCTCATCGAAATTTTTAGCCCGAACCTTGGGGTCTTGCTCGGACATCTTCTGCCGGGGGATCTGGGTTCTTTTTTTCTTCTCGGTGGTCTCAGTCATCAGGATATACCTCCCATACAAGCTCCCCCTTGATGGCGGAAAGTTTCCAGGGATAGCTTCTCCTGATTCAGGTAGGCCCGCTGCCGCTTGACCAGTTCCGCAAAATTCACCTCATGCCCGTCAAACTCCGGTCCGTCGACACAAACAAACCTGGTTCTTCCGCCCACCGTCACCCGACAGGCCCCGCACATTCCCGTGGCATCGACCATGATGGGATTAAGGCTGACAACTGTTTTGATCTTATGGTTCTTGGTGACATTGCAAACCACACGCATCATGGGCACAGGGCCGATGGCCACGACTAAGTTAATAGTCATGCCCTCATCGATGATATCCTGCAGGATGTCGCTGACAAAGCCATGGTATCCATAGCTCCCGTCGTCCGTAGAAACTTTGAGGGAGTGGGATACCCTGGCCATCTCTTCCTCGAGGATCAACAGATTCTTGGTTCGGGCGCCGATGATGGAGATGACGGTGTTTCCGGCCTCCCGCATGGCCTTGGCAATGGGATAGACCGGAGCGATGCCGATTCCCCCTCCCACACAAACGACGGTTCCGTATTTCTCGATGTGGGTGGGAACCCCTAATGGGCCGATTAAATCGGAGACTGTATCCCCGGCCTTGAGCTTGCCGAGTTGTTCCGTGGATTTTCCCACTTCCTGAAAGATGAGGGTGATGGTCCCGGCCTCCGCGTCAGCGTCGGCTATGGTCAGTGGAATCCGTTCACCCTCTTCATGAATCCTAAGGACGATGAACTGCCCAGGCTTTCTTTTTTTGGCGATCTCCGGAGCGGCGATTTTGAACTGCTTTACCGCTGTAGCCAAAAGCCTGGCCTCTAAGATAGGAAACACCGTGAATTTCTCCTTTCAAAAAACAATGGGGTTTAAAGACCTTTCTCGCCGTAGAAAACTCCCCGGCAATCAAAAGGATTGTCGGAAAGAAGTCTTCCCGAGACCAAGAGATCTAAACCCCAAAATTGGTAACACACCCGTCAAATCAATGTCAAGGAGTTTTTTAAGGCTTTTGAAATTACGCCATAAGGACGACAGGAGGGATGAGGGGAGGGGGTTTTAAAAGTTTTGAAAAACAGCGGCGTGCTTCTTATGGAAAAAGGAGTACCCGTTCGTTTTTCTCAGGGGATTTGACGGAGAAGAGGGGGAAAGAGTCGGGTCTCTTGCGAATTGAAGAAAAAGTTATCCCTTTAGCTTTTGGGAGACAAAAGCCGCCTGTTGGTTTATTCGATCTCTCTCCGGAACCGGTTGATCTTAAGCCGATAGAGCTCCTTGGGAGTCATATGCCTTCCCCCGCACCAGCTTGTGCTTGACCAAGACCCGCACCGCCTCCTCTAAAATAAAATCTACCTCCTTCGCCGAAAACCGCGAAAGAAAATCGGCCAACGTATCTCGGTGCATCGGCCCCCGACGCTTCCCCTTCCCCCGCTGACAAAACCCCTCCTGAATCTGACGGGCCGTAAAACCTATAATCTTTAGGAGCGCCGTGTCCCGAAACAGATGCTCCTCCAACTGATTCATACTCGAAATCCCAATGAGCTGCTTCACCTCATAGGTGAGAATCATTAACACCGCGGGAACCATCACCCGCTTCACCCTCTTCAGCCGAAAATCCACCCGGGCGAAGAAC
>JASEHN010000400.1 GCA_030018715.1 Thermodesulfobacteriota bacterium
TTCTTGAGGAACTAGAGGAACATCTCGGAGTCGTTCGAATAGCGGTCTATGGCGGGGTTACGAAGGACCGGAGGAATCCGCCTGGTTGGAATTCGCTACTGTCTGAATTGCAGTTAAAGTTATCCTTTGAGGTTCTTGCAAATCTCAAAATCTGTCGCTCAATCGTCATTCCGGGCAAGCGAAGCGCGACCCGGAATCCAGATTTTTCAGGCTGCCCTGGATTCCCGCTGAAGTTTACCCTCGCGAAAGCGGGGGCGGGAATGACGGTGTTTAGGACTTTTGCAAGAGCCTCATAAAAATCATATCTTATTCCGCACCTTACCTATATTTTTTTTAAGACTTCCTTATTGTAAGACTTTCCAACAGTCAGGGTTGGGGGGGATTCCCTCAAGAAGTATATAAGTTCTCTGAACTCAGCTTGGATTGTCCTCGAAGAAAGGGTGCTATACATTCATGGTTGACTATGATTTAAGGTTAGTTCCCAGAGAGCCGCAAGGTGTTGATTGCCGTTCCCCTTTCCGTCACCGAGGTAGTTAGAATATCAGGCCGTATCCGGCCGAAGGGTCCAATTTGCCAGTTTAAGTCCAACAATTTTTTTGAAGTGGCTGACATTGTTCTTGCTCATAAGGAACCGGGGGGAATTTAAAAGGGTTTATCCAACCAACTCCAAAGATCCTGGAGTTCGATTCTTAGGCCATAGAGTCATTTTTGGTGGCGGATTTTCTGGAGGTAAGTGGGGTAATGGAAGTTGGGGCTATTTCCGGTATTATGACATTTTCGGCATTGATCTTCGCCAATCTGGGAGAGGCTTTTCCGCAGATCAGGATGCCCTTCTCCTGGGCCGTGGCAGGCTTCACACTGGACATTTTCAAAGAAAGCCTTAGGATTCCTGACAACTCCCAAGCCGGTGGTGTGGCAGGTCAGACAGGTCGGGTCGGAAGATTTGTTTTTCCGGGATAAGGTTTGATACGCCCGGGCATGGGAAGTATTCATCCAGCTTTGATGTTGCTGCGGATGGCAGGGAAGGCAGTTTTTTTCTCCCATGAATAAAGGAGTAACGGGAATGGCCACCTGGCGGCGGGTGGTGGCGGGACTTTTCCTGGGACTTATCGGCGGTAATGTTTGCAGGAGCTTTTGCAGGTCAATCTTATATTGGTTTAGCCATTCCTGCACCTTAGGATGGTCGGCAAATTTTGCGGTCAGAGGAACCAAATCATAGTGGGAATAAAGCGTTTTCTGTTCGATGAAAAAATCCACCTGCCCCAGATTCTCACCCCGAGAGCCGGCCATGAAGATTTGCGTATCGTTGGATTCGATTGGGTCCGGTTGGAGGCGGGTAATATGCCCGCTTAGAATGAATTGAATGCCCGGGATATTTCTGGCGAGCATTTCCTGCTCATGGGTCTCCATATGGCCAAGGACAACAATCACCCGGCAATTTTTCTTCTTCAATTCAGCGATATTTTTTTGGGCAAACTCAACCGGGTCAGCAAGGTAGTATTCTTTGCTTTCTTCCCGGGAGCCTCCCGCTGGAAAGCGCTGGGAGATCAAACCGAAGAGACCAATTTTGCCCCCCTGAAATTCTTTTATTGTATGGGATTTAAAAAGGGGGTTACGAGTCCGGGCGTTCATGAGATTGGCGGCCAGGAAAGGAAAATTAGCCTGCTTGCTCATTTTAACCAGGTGGTCCAGGCCAAAGGCAAGATCGATCTCGCCGGGAGTAAAAGCATCGTAGCCCATGAAATTATAAGTTTTCATGTAGAGTTCAGATTTAAGTTCCCCTATTTTCTTCTGGTTGGTGTTGGGGGTGGGAGGCCGGGAGGAGAGAAGGTCACCCGTATCCACCAGGATGATATTTTGCTTTTCCCGCCGTAACTGTTCGATGCAGGTTGCGCGCCTGGCCAGACCGCCAAGCAAATTATCCCGTCAGCCGCAGGGTTCGACTTCACCGTGAACATTGGAAGAAAAAATTAGAGTGATGATCCGGTCCGCGCTGGGAGTCGGGGGCTGCCCCCAGAGGGTGACGGGTAAAATAATTACCATTAATATCCCCAACAACAATTTCTTCAACAGACCCTCCTTAAAAGAGTGTTTCCAAGGCTTCTTCCACAGAGCCAACGCCGGCTATCTCTATTCCGGGGAATTCGGCCGTTATGCGTGATCGATTACTCCTGGGCAACAGGCACCGTTTAAAACCCAGCTTGGAGGCTTCTTTCAGGCGCATTTCCGCCTGATGAATGCCGCGCACCTCGCCGGCTAGCCCAACTTCTCCGATAACCATGGTTTTAGAAGGGATGGGTTTGTCCAGGAAGGATGAAGCCACAGCCGAGACTACGCCCAGGTCAACAGCCGGCTCTTCCACGCGCACGCCTCCGGCTACATTGACAAAAATGTCCTGTTGAGCCAGGTTTATTCCCACTTTCTTTTCCAGAACAGCCACCAGCAGGGAAACCCGGTTTGGGTCCACCCCGATGGCTGTGCGCCGGGGCATTCCGTAGGAAGTGGGACTGACCAGGGCCTGGAGTTCGACAAGGATAGGCCGGGAACCTTCCAGACTGGAGATAACCACGGACCCGGGCACATCGATGGGACGTTCAGCCAGGAAGAGTTCGGAAGGATTGGCCACTTCTTCCAGCCCGCCGTCTTTCATTTCGAAGACGCCGATCTCATTGGTGGAACCGAAACGGTTCTTCACGGCCCGGAGGATGCGGTAGGGATGGCCTCTGTCTCCCTCGAAGTAGAGCACCGTGTCCACTATATGTTCCAGGACTCGCGGCCCGGCAATGGCGCCTTCTTTGGTCACATGCCCGATGAGGAAAGTGGAAAGACCAGTGGACTTGGAAAGGAGCATGAGTTTCCCGGCAGACTCCCTTACCTGGCTGATTGATCCTGGGGCGGATTGCAATTGCAAGGTGAAAATAGTTTGGATGGAATCAATGACCGCCACGTTGGGCTTGAGTTTCTTAATGTCATCGATGATCTTCTCCAGAGAATTTTCGGCCAGAACGAAAAGATTACCGGAGGTAACCCCGATACGATCCGCGCGCATCTTGGTTTGGCGGAGCGATTCTTCGCCCGAGACATAGAGGACGCGTATATCCTTCTTGGCTAATTTATCCAGAGCCTGTAAGAGAAGAGTGGATTTGCCGATCCCCGGGTCGCCTCCGATGAGGACAACGGACCCAATGACTAAACCGCCCCCCAGGACGCGATCGAATTCGCTGACGTTGGTTTTTAACCTTCCTTCTTCAGAGGTCTCGACAGCCAGTATGGATTGCGGGGAAGTATCCTGGCCCGGGATTGTGATGGAGCGGGCTGAGCGATCCGGCATGGCCGATAATTGCTCCTCGACAAAAGAATTCCAGGAGCCGCAATCCGGGCATTTACCCAGCCATTTGGGAGCTTGGTAACCACAATTCTGGCAACCAAATACGGTTTTAATCTTGGTCATTTTCAGGAAGAATCGGGTTTTTTAATTATGATGGTTTCGTAAAAAGTCGTCACTCCGGTGAAAACCGGAGTCCAGAGAATTGATAACTATTTGAAAAGACTGGATTCCGGCTTTCGCCGGAATGACGGAAAACAGCATTTTAATACTTTTTACGAGATCATCAATTATTATAGGTTGTTTTTTCCTGCAAAGTCAACGGTGATGCATTACTTGCCCGCCTTCACTTTTCATAATCAGTTCTTGACTTTGTTTCTCTCAATCATTTAAGATTAAAATCATTTTCTGTAACAATTTAGCGTTTTGATCCGCCTCAGGCGGACCAGAAATCCCTCCCGACC
>JASEHN010000399.1 GCA_030018715.1 Thermodesulfobacteriota bacterium
GACTTTTTACGAAACCATCAAAAATGATCCTTCATATATCCAATACGCCGTCTCGCTCCCTTCATACAAGGTTGGCTACTTGCCGCGCGGCGATGGCGACCGGGTCCCAGACGGGGGAAAAGGGAGGGGAGTAACCCAGATCCAGGTTGATGACATCCTCCACGGTCATCCCGCTCTGAAGGGCGGTGGCCAGAACATCGATCCTTTTCCCTGCCCCTTCCTTGCCCACGATCTGACCCCCCAGGAGACGTCCGCTCCCCTTTTCGGCCAGGATTTTCACTATGATCTGGCCCGTGCCGGGGTAGTAGCGGGCTCGGGTCTGGCTTTCAATTTTGGCGCTGACGTAAGAAAACCCCAGCTGCTTAAGCTCCTTTTCCTGGAGGCCGGTTCGGGCTACCTCCCAGTCGAAAACTTTGACCATGGCCGTTCCCACAACTCCGGGAAAGGTGGCTTGTCCTCCTGCAATGTTGATTCCAGCTACCCGTCCTTGCTTGTTGGCCACGGTTCCCAGGGCAAGGAAAAAAGGGCGCTGGCTGACTCGATGGAATGATTCAGCACAATTTCCCGCTGACCAAATTCCGGCAATTTCAGTCTGCATGCGGTTGTCGATTTTGATTCCGCCCGTTTCCCCCACCGGGATCCCGGCCTGAGCAGCCAAAGAAGAATTGGGACGTACTCCGAGTCCAATGAGGACAAAATCGGCCGGAAGGGCCCTTTTGTCTGTGTTAACTTCCCGGATGGTTCCCTGGACGACTTCAAAACCGACGAGCGATTCTTCCAGGTAAAGCTGGACCCCGGCGGCAAGTAGGATGTCAGCAAGGGGGGCAGCCATGTCGGCATCCAAAGTATTCATCACCTGGGCCGTCTTTTCGATCAGAGATACCTTAAGGCCGCGCCGGACCAAATTTTCGGCCATCTCCAGCCCGATGTAGCCTCCTCCGATGATCACCACCTTTTTGGGTTGGGCCTCGTCTATAGCTCGCCGTATTTCCAGCCCGCTCTGGAGGGTAGTTAGTTCGTACACCCCCCTGGCGTCCAGCCCAGGAACCATCGGACGAATCGGGATCGCCCCGGTGGCGATCATGAGCTGATCGAAAGTCTCCCAGGCACTCCGCCCACTTTTTAGATCTTCTACCTTTACCATTCTTTTTTGGATATCAATCTCGTCCACCCTGTGGAAGATTCGGGCATCGATTCCCTGCTTGCGGAAGGCCTCGGGCGAGCGGGCCACCAATGGTTTGGCATCATCGACAACCCTGCCGATGTAGTAGGGCATTCCTCAGGCGGAATAGGAGGTGTGGGGACTCTGCTCCAGGGCGATGATTTCCAGGTCCGGACGCTGCCGGCCAGCCTGGGAGGCAGCGCTCATCCCAGCCGCATTACCGCCGATTACGATTAAACGTTCTTTAGCCATGGTTTATTACCTCCTTATTAAATCAATCGTAAGTCGCGAAAGCGGGAGAGCGTAAAAAAGCTAATCATGACACTCAATCAGTTTTTCCCTCTCACGACTTACGCCTTGCGCTTCACGATATTTTAATCTTTGCTCTCCTCTTGAGCAAAGGATGCCAGGGTAACCCGGTTTCCAAGATGTTGCCGCAAGTCAGAAGGGCGGAGGACGGCCTGGCATCCCCACTGCCCGGCGCTGATGGCGATCTGCGGCATGGTCAGGATGGATGCCTCCATGATCACGGGGAGAGGACGGTGGGTGCCCAATGGGCTGACGCCGCCGATAAAATACCCGGTTACCTTCGGAACATCCTCCCGCTTGGCCATCTCTACATCTTTTTCACTAAGAGCCCTGGCCAGGGCCTTTACATTAACCTGGCAATCTCCCGGACAGAGGGCCAGGTAGTATTTCTTTGAGGAGCCCTGGACCAGAAGTGTTTTCACAACCTGAGCCAGAGGGAAGCCGGTCTCCCGGGAAACTTCCTCGGCCGACTTTTCCCGGGCCGGGAAGCTCATGAGCCGGTAGGGAACATGCGCCGCTGCTAGCTCCTTGAGGGCCCGGGTAAAAACTTCATTCTTGGCCAGAACATTCTTTGTCACAACTCTAACTGGATGGCCGACAGGATATGCGGAAGCCTTTGCAGGGCATTCAAGACTTCCTGGGAGACCGGTCCATCAACGTGCACCAGGGATATGGCTGTTCCCCCGATCTGGTCCCGGCTTAAATGCATCTGGCCGATGTTGATTCCGTGGGAAGCCAGGGTGCCGCCCATGTTCCCGATCACTCCGGGTTTATCCTGGTTGTGGACGAAGAGGATATTCCCTTCGGGAACTGCTTCGGTGACGAATTCGTTGATGCGCACGATGCGCGGCTCATTTTTGCCGAAGAGGGTGCCGGCCACTGTGTTCTGAACTTTTTCGGCCTGAACCTGAACGGCCAGCAGGGTGGTGTAATCCTCGGATTCGCGGCTTCTTGATTCCATGATCTTGATCCCCCTCTCCTTGGCCAGGATGGGAGCATTGACGAAGTTCACCTTCTCTTCGAGAATGGGCTCGAGGAGGCCTTTCAGAAGGGACATGGCAATCATGGGGGTTTCCATGTCTAATACGCTGCCGCTGTAGGTAAGATGAACCTCCTGCATTCTTCCGGGGGTAATCTGAGCCAGGAATTTGCCGATCTTCTCCGCCAGAAGAAGGTAGGGGTTGAGGAGGACAAGAACCTCCGGGCTCACGGAAGGAAGGTTAACTGCGTGGCGAGCCGTTCCCTGAAGAAGATATTCCACCACCTGCTCGGCAATGGCTATGGAAACCTTAACCTGGGCCTGGGTAGTGGAAGCCCCCAGGTGCGGCGTGCAGATGACCTGGTCCAGTTCCAGGAGCGGATTCTTGCCGGGAGGCTCTTTTTCGAAAACATCCAGGGCCGCCCCGGCGACTTTTCCGCTGACGATGGCCTCATGAAGGGCCATTTCGTCGATAAGCCCGCCGCGGGCGCAGTTGATGATGCGCACACCCTTTTTCATTTTGGCGAAGGAGGAGGCGTTTAATAAATTTTTCGTACTGGGGGTCAACGGCGTATGCAGGGTGATAAAATCGGAACGGGCGAAAAGGTCATCCAGCGCAACTAATTCCACTTTCTTTTTGGCGGCGGCTTCGGGGGCCAGAAAGGGATCATAACCGATAGTTTTCATGCCCATGGATTCGGCATGTTGAGCCACAACCGCGCCGATGTTGCCCAGGCCGATGATGCCTAAGGTTCGATCTCCAATTTCTGTTCCCATGAAGCGGTCCTTCTCCCATTTGCCGGCCTTGATCGAGGCCGTAGCCTGGGGAATATGTCTGGCCAGGGCCAGGATCAAGGAAAGAGTGTGTTCGGCTGCAGAGAGAGTATTGCCCCCGGGGGTATTCATGACCACAATCCCTCTCTTGGAAGCAGACGCGAGATCAATGTTATCCACCCCTGTCCCGGCCCTGCCGATCACCCGGAGGTTTTCAGCGGCGGCAATGACCTCGGCCGTAACCTTGGTGGCGCTGCGGACGATCAATCCGTGGTAATTCTTAATGATGGCTTTGAGCTCATCCGGGGGGACTTTGGCCCGCACATCCGCTTCGATCCCTTTGGTTTCCGCCAAAATGGCTTTCCCTTCCGGAGAAATGTTATCACTAACCAGCACTTTAAGGGTTGGGCTCATTTCCTTCTCCTTTTCCACGACCGAATTTCCACTCCCTTAATTTAATTGTATAGGAAATTCCTTTTTTCGTAACACTTTAGTTCTTTGAAGAAAGGCGTGTCGCCAGGGCCAAGGGATTCCAGGGTTCGGGGGCCAGACCGGCCCGCTTGGA
>JASEHN010000401.1 GCA_030018715.1 Thermodesulfobacteriota bacterium
CTCCTTTGAGCAGACGAACCCCAGAGGCCTGGCCATCAACTTTTTCAATCTCTTTTAAGTGCCTGGCCAACCCTTTTTCATCAAGCCCCCCGGCCACGCGCACTGCTTTGGAATGATCGGTGATGGCGATGTAGGCGTAGCCCATTTCCCTGCCCTTCTTGGCCATCTCCGCGATAGAATTCTTCCCATCCGTGGCGGGGGTATGCATCTGCAAATCCCCGCGGATATCATTTAACTCGATCAAGCGGGGAAGTCTTCCTTTCTCGGCCGCCTGAATTTCTCCCCGGTCTTCCCGCAGTTCAGGGGGAATGAAAGGAAGCCCTACGGCTTTAAAAATATCCTCTTCCTGAGCGCCGCTTAATCGTTTTTCGTCTTTTGCTCGGAACACTCCGTACTCGCTGATTTTAAGACCCAGTTCCTTAGCCCGGTCGCGAATGGCCACATTGTGAGCTTTCGAACCCGTAAAATAATGCAGGGCCGCTCCGTAACTCTCTTCTTCGAGAACCCTAACATCCACCTGCAAACCGCATTGCAGGCGAACGCTGGACCGGGTTTCGCCCCTGGCCAGGACTTCGGCAACTTCGCCGTATTCTGTGAAGTGGTCCATTACTTGGCAGCTTTTGCCGCAGATGGCCAAAATATCCAGGTCTCCTATCGTCTCCTTCCGCCGGCGGAAACTTCCCGCTGCCTCCAACTGCTTAACGCCCGGAACCTTTTTCAGATATTCCAGAAAGGCCTTGGCGTAAATGAACCCAACCGAGAGTTTAAAGCGGCCTATGCCGGCGCGGTATTTTTCAATGGCCTGCAAAATCTTCTCTTCTGTCTTCAAGCCCATTCCGCCAAGGTTGCGCAAACGACCGGCCAGCGCCGCCTTTTCCAGGCGGTCCACCGAATCCACTTCCAACTGTTCATATAATATTTTGACCTTTTTGGGGCCCAGGCCTTCCAATTTCAGTAGTTCAGTCGCGCCCGCAGGAACCTGTTTGCGCAGCTCTTCCAGAAAATGACTTCGCCCTGTTGATATGATCTCTTCGATCTTCTCGCGGATGGACTTGCCGATCCCCGGAATCTCCTCAAGGTTCTTGCCAGCCTTGACCATAGACTGGAGGTTTTGGCCGAGGTCTTCAATAATGGTCCGGGCCGCGTTGCGATATGAGCGTACCCGGAACGGATTTTCTCCCTGAATGTCCAGGATGTCCGCAATTTCCGTGAAAACATCAGCGATGCCTTTGTTTTCCATGTCTGGCCTCATTGTAAAAGCAAGGAGCAGGGTTGAAAGGAGGCTGTTGCCGGATGCTTTAACCCGGAAAATATTTCTTATGGAGGTTATTCTGTGGTGAAGAAAAAGGAACCGGCTGTTTCCGAATAAGCCAAGCTCAGATTAATTCTGCCCGCTCCAGTCCCTGAAAAACTTTATCAACAAAAATCTTACAGGGTGAATCCCCGCTCGGGAAACACCGATATTTTTCTTCTTCGCGTTCCCGCCAGATGCAGCCCTTACAATCTCTATGGGTAAGAGCGCTCATCAACCAGACTATCTCATCTTCAGTCAGTTTATTCATTTGATTAGCTTTATCCTCATTTGATTATTAGGCATTCGGGGTAGATTATTCTTCTTTGAGAAAAAAGTCAAGTCTTTTTGCCTTGTTCTATAAGAATCAAAAATTGGTGAACTCGTAAAAAGTCCGAAAGCCCCTTTCCCCGTCATTCCGGCGAAAGCCGGAATCCAGTTATTTCAAGGAGTTATCAAACCTCTGGACTCCGGTTTTCACCGGAGTGACGACTTTTTACGAGGCCATCATCCTTGATTTTATCCCTTATCCACTAATTACCATGAATTGTAATCATTTTGATTGCTGTTTATGGTGTTTTATGGTCCATCATTTTTTCTTTGCGTCTTTTTTTTCTCCCCGTTATAATCAGCCCAAGATTTATTTATGCCATAATCATTGGCAGTCGAAATCCTTCAGAGGAGGTCATCATGTCAGCAAAAAATTTTTTTTTCTATGTGTACCCTTTTTCATTGTCCTGCTAATATTTTTCTTTGGGGGCTTAGCGGGAGCGCAAGACATCTCCCCGGCACTGCAACAAGAGTTTGCCGATGCCAAGGCGGCCATCGAGGCGGCCCAGAAGGCCCAGGCTGAAAAATACTCTCCTGAGGACCTCAAGAAAGCCCAGGATCTGCTTATCACCGCTGACAATGCCAAGGCCTTTAAGGATGCCGTTAAATTTGCCCAAGCTTCCCGCCTGGCTCGGGCCTATGCCGAGCTGTCCAAAGCAATTGCCGAGTTAAAATCTGAAGAGGAAAAGCTGGCCGCAACCCAGGAGGAGCTGCAGAAAGCGAAAGGCGAAATCGAACGGCTGAAAAAGGCCCAATAAGGAGGAAAATCCATGGACAAAGAAATCCAAATGGGCAGAAAAACATCTTTTTTACTTTTCCTGGGTCTCATTGTTTTTCTCCCTTCGATGATTTGGGCAGCGGAAACGCCGACGATGGCCATCGAGGAGGCCAAATTTGCTATTGAGCAGGCCCGAAAAGCCGGGGCTGAAAAAAGGGGGTATGATGATTTGGCAGCAGCCAAGTCCTGGCTCTCCCGCGCCGAGAAGGAATACAGCGAGGCAAGATCATTCTTTTACCGATTGAGCACAAGTACAACCCAGAAGGCCAAGGAGGATGAAATAATTTATTTGGCCGCGATGGCCAAAATCAAATCCATGACCGCTGAAGCCAAAGCCAAAAAGGGCGCAACAATAGACGAAATAGAAGACACACAAAAGGAAGTATCAAACTACCAGAATGCCATTGCCCTCTTGAATAAAAAGCTGGTCGAGGCTGAAAAAGCCAAAGAGCTCCAGGCCAAAGCCGAAGCTGAGCGCAAAGAAATGGAAGAGGCCAAACGACAAGCCAGCGAGATGGAGGCCCGGAAACAAAGAGAATTGGACGAAGCAAAAAAGAAAACTGCCGAGATCGAGGCCCTCCGGCAGAAAGAACTCGAGGAAGCCAGGCACAGAGAAGCCCAACGGGCGGCCGAAAGAGAGAAAGAACTGGCTGAAGCCAAACAGAAAGCGGAACAATTGGCCATCCAGCGCGCCCAAGAAGAAGCCGAGCGGAAAGCCAAGGAGGAAATGTTGGCTGGGGAAAGACAAAAACTGGCTGCCCTTAAAGAAAAAACCGAAGCTCTGGAGAGGGAAAAGGCCATGCTCGCCACAGCCGGTAAAATTCCCAATGTTACGATTAAAACCGGAGAAAAAGAAATTTTTATCACTATTCTGGTCATCGATCTTTTCACTCCGGCCAATGAACTCAAAACCTCGGGGAAAGAAATTTTGGACAACCTGGGCAATTTTTTGAAGGCCTACCCTAATAATAAGGTCATTGTCCGGGGGCATACGGACAGCACGGGCAAGGAGGCTGTTAACCAGGCTCTCTCCGAGAAGCGCGCCCAGAAGGTGAGAGAATATCTAGTAGCTTATCAGGACATCCAACCCACCCGAGTTACGACTCAAGGGTTCGGCCCTTCTCAGCCAGTAACCACGAATGCAACGGAAGCCGGGCGTGCCCTGAACCGGAGAGTAGAAATTGCTATCCAAACTGGGGAATAAATGCGGACATAATAGTTTCCTCTGGATAGGCTGGAAATTATTGGGGTGTTGGTTCAGGGCGTGCTTTGAACCGCAGGATTGAGGTGGCGATTCTGACGGGAGAATAAAGAGACAAACAAGATTGATGTTCTCGTAAAAAGTCCGAAAGCTCCTTTTCCCGTCATTCCGGCGAAAGCCGTCCGCC
>JASEHN010000402.1 GCA_030018715.1 Thermodesulfobacteriota bacterium
TCATCGCCTCCCAGCTCCAGGCCGATATCCAAGCTGTCGGCCGTCGTGGAAACGGGAGAATTATTCAGCCTCCACCAGAAATGCAGGGGCATGGATCAGCCTTCCTCCTGGACCGCCCCGGAGGGCCCCAGGTCGCGCATGTAAAGGAACCAGGGTTTTCCCTCGTACCGTTCCCTTTCCGCCAGGTAATAGACCTCCACGATCTCCCTTTTCCCCCGGCATTCCAGCTCGTAATGGTCGTCGAACAGAAACTCCTGGCGGAGAATCCCATCTCCGTCCGTCGTACCTGAAATGCTGGTCCCCCGCTGTAATCCCCGAAGTGTGTATTGGGTGTCGGCCAAAACCTCTCCGGTCCGGTCGTGGAGTTTTAGGAAGACGAAGCAGATCCCCCCCGGCTGCAAGGTATTGTACCTCTGGGCACCTCTTCGGATTGCCCGGGTGGGCGGGCTCGATTCGGGCATGGCCTCTTCTTCCTTTCAACTCCCGTAGACTTCCTGCAGCTTTGTCCGGGTGGCATCGTCCAGCCGGCCGTTCTCTTCCAGTCCGTTCCCTTTCTGAAAGGCCCTCAGGGCTTCACTCGTCCTGGGGCCCATTTTCCCGTCGGCGGGGCCGCAGTCATACCCCAGGTTGGAAAGCCTCATCTGCACTCCGGAAACTTCGGTGATCGGGTCGAGATGACCGAAGGATAGCAGGTGTTCCTCTTCCGGGTTGCCCCTTTCATCCAGCAAGACCAGCCGTCCCTGGCGGGCGTTGGGCGGAATCGCTTCCGCCAGAAGACCGCTGCCGTCCGTGGTATTTCGCCGGTTTTCGCCATCGATGGTCAGGAGGTAGGAAACATTAGCTCTGACCTCTCCGTTTTCATTCTTCAGGTAAATCCGCAGTTTCTCGGGAAGCCCCTTGCGTCGAAAGCGGTGCTTCTGTTCCGTGGATCCTGATTCCTGTTTTTCTTCTTTCTCAGGGACAAAAACCACATCCCCGGGGGAAAGCACGTTGGGGTCTTTTCGTTTCTCTTTAAGCTTGGCATTCTTCGGGTGATTCCAGACCTTATCCCAGAAGAGGCCATGCCTCTGAGCAATACTGGAAATGCAATCACCCTGTTTGGCGGTGTAATCGGGCATTGATTTAACTTTCCTTTTTAAGCTTTTTCCCAGGCGTCTTTATCCAGAGCGGGGAAAGTAATCTTGCAGGTCCCGGGATCCATTCCTTCGACGCGGGCAAGGCCTTTTTCATCCAAGGTCCCCTGGGCGACCGCTCCGTCGGGGGTGGTTATAAGGTATGTCTCTCCCGGCACTGGGTTGCCGTCTTCATCGACCAACTCGATCTCAATCCAGCTCTTCTTGGATTCATCGGCCTTGTGGGCTTGGGGCTGCTGGCCTGGCGCGGCTTTGTCCGCTTCGAGGGCCTTGATCGGAGCAACCGGAGGAACGGCCATGGCCGCGCTGCCTGCGCCAGGAGAGCCGCCGCTGTTGATGAATACCATCGTGCCTTTGATAAAGACTCCCGCGGGAGAAAGACTGATAAAATTGCCCCCCACTTTAATGGTGAGATTGGTCATCCCCTCGATTACGACATTCATTCCTTTTACATAATAATTCTGGGCAACCTGTTCGTTGTGATTGCCCTTGAAAACCTCGATCACGTTGCCACCGACGGTGAAGGAATGGCTGCCTCCGACTTCTATGGCCTCTTTGCCCGCCACCTTGAGGTGGCGATCCTTGCCGATTTCTTCCAGATGATCATTGTCCACGATCTCGTGGCGGTTGTTTTCCACATGCTCGATTTGATCCTTTTTGACGATGAGGTTGCGGTTCTGGCCGATCCACTCGAAACAATCGTTTTTAACGCGGATGTCCTGGTTCTTTTCGGCGTGGATGAAAAGCTGCTCTTCGCCTTTCTTGTCCTCGAAACGGATTTCGTTGAACCCGTCGCCTCCCGTGGAACTGTTTGTCTTGATGGTGCTCTTGGTCTTTTCCTTGGGCAGCTCGTACGGGGGCATCTCTTCGGCGTTGTAGACCCTTCCGGTAATGACCGGCCGGTCGGGGTCCCCCTCTAAAAACTCTACGATGACTTCCTGGCCGATACGCGGGGTGAATAGGATGCCCCATCCTTTACCGGCCCAGGCCTGGGCCACGCGGATCCAGCAGGAGCTTTTTTCGTCCCGCTTCCCTTCCCGGTCCCAGTGAAATTGAACTTTCACCCGCCCGTATTTATCGGTATAGATCTCCTCTTTTTCCGGCCCCACCACGATGGCTGTTTGCACACCTTCAGCAATGGGTTTGGGTGTTTTTCTCTCGGGCCTAAAATTCACGGAGGAAGGAATGGCCAGAAAGTCATTTCCATACCGGAATCCTTCCGCACCAGCCTTCTCTTCCAATACCTGAGGCTGGGCTCCTTTGTGCAAAACCTCTACTAAAAAGTATTCCCGGTTGAAGCTGTCACAGTCGTGGTCGGTGAGTTTAAAAGTAAAGCCCGGCGTAAACCGCGCGCAAACACTCTGCCCTTCTGCTTTCTCCTGAAAGGCGGCCAACTCTTGCAGGCGAACCTTGGTTAGCTTTTGACCTGCTTCCTTATCCACATATTTGCCTGGGTAATCGTATTTTTCCAATTTTTGGTGCGCTTTTCCCTGATCCTGAGTGGTCAAATCAAGGGAGGGCTTCTCAAAATTAAAATCCCGCTGAGTAGCCTTACCCGAAAGAATTTCCCGGGAAACGGTAAAATGATAAACGCTTTCTTCCTCCGACACCATCCCTTCAGCAATGTTATAGGGTACCTCTGCCTCCCCTAAAATCGGCTTGTAGGCTACTGCGCTATCTGCAAAAACCAGCACATGTCTATCCTCTGAATGTTCGAAGAAATAAAAAATCCCCTCCTCCTCGAGCAGGCGGGAAATAAAATTCAAATCGGTCTCGCGGTATTGAACGCAATACTCCCGCACCGGGCTTTGTCCCTGCAGACGAAATTCGATGCGGTCGCCGGGAATGCCGGCGTCCTTAAAAATCTGTTTGACGATTTCCTGGACGTCTTTGTTCTGAAAGATGCGGCAGTCTTGCTCTAAGGAAAGAAGCCAGAGAGCGGGCGCCACGGTGGCCTGATAGAGAAAGAAGCGGCCTCGGCTCCCCGCACGCCGGAACTGGCTGATGATACCGTGCAGATAGCGGTCTGCTTCCTCCCCCAGAATGGTCAACAACGCTTCTTTGCCCACCACCTCCTCAAAGTTGATTTCTTCTTCGCTGGCCAGGGACACCTTCAATTCAAAGGGAAAAGAAACCCGTTCCCTGGCCGTGAATTCCACCACCCGAGTATCCAATTTAGTTCCGGCTATCTGGAATAAAAATTTGGCTTCGCTCCCCGGATCGACCCTGGCCATTTTCAACCTCCAAAAGTAATCTTGAAAGACCCGTCCTCGGCCAGCCCCAAAAGAATCTCGGAAGGCATGGCCCCCTCCCCCATCCGTCCCAGGATCTCCCTGGAAAGCTGAGGAAGAATCGTCCCTCTCATAATATGGTCGATATTTCTGGCTCCGGTTTCGACTTCAGTGCAGCGGGAGGTAATCTGATCCACCACTTGCTGGGAGTAGGTTAATTTGATCTTGTTGCTCTCGGCCAATCTGCCGGCCAGTTTGTCGAGCTTAAGCGTGACGATCTCTTTCATGAACTGTGCATCCAGAATATAGAACGGAACGATGGTCATCCGGGCCAGCAGGGCGGGTTTAAAGTGGTTGCTTAAAATAGGCCGGATGGCGCTGCTGACGGTCTCCAGCGAAGGCCGGGTCTCGTTA
>JASEHN010000403.1 GCA_030018715.1 Thermodesulfobacteriota bacterium
GAGGTTGGTTTTCACCACGGAAATCGATAAGGCCGTGGAAAAATCCCTGGTTATTTTCATTGCCGTGGGAACTCCGCCCAAGAAAGACGGGTCAGTGGATATGACCTACATTGATGAGGTGGCCAGGAAAATCGGGGAGAATTTAAATGGATACAAGGTCATTTCCACCAAAAGCACCGTTCCCGTGGGGACCGGCGAAAGAATCCGCAAGATTATCGAACAATGCCGGGGGAAAAAAATTAACTTCGATATCGTCTCCAACCCCGAGTTTTTACGGGAAGGATCGGCCATCGAAGACTTTATGCACCCCAACCGCGTAGTTATCGGCGCCTCAAGCGAACAGGCCGTAGCTATCATGAAGGATCTTTACAGCCCTCTTTACTTGATCGAAACTCCCTTCGTGACCACCAATATCGAAACCGCCGAGATGATCAAGTATGCCTCCAATTCTTTTCTGGCCACCAAGGTTTCCTTTATCAACGAGATTGCCAATATTTGCGAAAAAGTGGGCGCTGATGTGAACATTGTGGCCAAAGGAATGGGGCTGGATCAGAGGATCGGATCGAAATTCTTACACGCCGGTCCTGGCTATGGCGGCTCCTGTTTTCCCAAGGATACTTTGGGCATAGCCAAAATCGCTGAAAAACATGGATACCGGTTTGAGATCGTTCATTCGGTGATGAAAGTCAATGAGAGGCAAAAAGAGCGAATGGTGGCCAAAGTGAAGGAGGCGCTGGGAAATTTGAAAGGGAAGAGCATCGCCGTCCTGGGGCTTTCCTTTAAACCCAACACGGATGACATGCGGGAAGCGCCTTCTTTGAAAATAATCTCTTCTTTGCAAAAAGAGGGGGCCAAAATTAAGGCTTACGACCCAAAAGCCATGGAAGCCGCTCAAAAAATATTTAAAAAAATCGAATACGGAAAAGATCCGTATGACACGGCCAAAGGATCTGACGCTTTGCTGATTATCACGGAATGGAACCAGTTCCGCAATCTCGACCTGAAACGTTTGCGGAAATTAATGAAAAGCCCAATGTTCTTGGACTTCCGCAATATATACGATCCAGTCAAGATGAGGGAAGCGGGCTTTAAATATATTGCGGTGGGGAGGTAGAATGAGGGCTTTAATCACCGGAGGCGCTGGTTTCCTGGGATCTCATCTTTGCGATCGACTCCTGGCCGAGGGGCTGGAAGTCATCTGTATGGACAACCTGCTCACGGGCTCAACGGATAATATTGCCCATCTGGCCGGTCAACGCCGGTTTCAATTTATCCATTACGATGTGACGAACTATATTTTTGTTGAAGGATCTCTGGATTATGTTCTGCATTTTGCCTCTCCGGCCAGCCCCATTGACTATCTTCAGCTACCCATTCAGACCTTGAAAGTCGGGGCTCTGGGAACCCATAAAGTTCTGGGTCTGGCCATGGCTAAAAAAGCCTGTTTTCTCCTGGCCTCCACCTCGGAAGTCTATGGCGATCCGCTCGCTCATCCGCAAGCTGAAGATTACTGGGGAAACGTAAACCCCATAGGTCCTCGCGGAGTTTACGACGAAGCCAAACGATTTGCCGAGGCTTTGACCATGGCTTACCATCGGTACCATGGAGTGGACACGCGCATTGCCAGAATCTTCAACACCTACGGCCCGCGCATGCGTTTGAAAGATGGCCGGGTTGTTCCCAATTTTATCCTGCAGGCCCTGCAAGGTGAAGATTTAACGGTTTATGGTGATGGCTCCCAGACCCGCAGTTTCTGCTATGTTGACGATCTAGTCGAGGGAATTATAAAACTCCTTTTTTCTAAGGAAACCGAACCGGTCAACTTAGGCAATCCGGATGAATTTTCCATTGTAGATTTTGCCCGGGAAGTATTGGAACTTACCGGCAGTAAATCCAGAATTCTCCATCAGCCGCTGCCAGTGGATGATCCCCGGGTCCGGCAACCGGATATCGCCAAAGCCCGGAATATTTTGAATTGGAACCCTCAAGTCGGGTTGCGGGAAGGCCTAAAAAAAACCATCCCGTATTTTAAGGAAAAAATAGCAATATAGTAAAACGAGATTCCGGCCAAGCGAAACCCTGCACCGCAGGGTGTACAGGGCGAAGCGCGACCCGGAATCCAGGTTTTTCAGGCCGCCCTGGATTCCCGCTGAAGTTTACCCGCGAAAGCGGGGGCGGGAATGACAATTTTTAGGACTTTTGCAAGAGCCTCAAAGGTTTACTTAAACTTGATTGTATAGGAAATTCCTTTTTTCAACTTTAGTGCAGTCTGCAGCGGGATCACTTTAGAGACTTGACACTTATCTTTTCCTTTTTCTTAATCATGGTTTTATAAACTCTGTGATCTCTGTGTCCTCTGTGGCTAATTTAATGATTTGGAAATGTTTGATATTATGCCAGAGCAAGATTTTAAGGGCCGTATTTTAATACTCGATTATGGTTCGCAGACCACCCAGTTGATCGCCCGCCGCGTGCGCGAATGCCGGGTATATTGCGAAATTCACCCATATAATCTGGCCCTGGAAGCCATTCGCGCTTTCGAGCCGAAAGGCATCATTCTATCCGGGGGGCCGGCCAGCGTATATGAAGCCAAATCCCCTCTGAGCCCGCCGGAATTATTCCGTATGGGCATTCCCACTCTGGGCATCTGCTACGGCATGCAGCTCATGACCCATGTCCTGGGAGGCGAAGTCGGCAAGTCGCGCAAACGGGAGTTTGGACGGAGCGAACTCATCATCGATGACTATGAGGACCTTTTTGCCGGACTTAATCAAGGGGAGACCACCCAGGTTTGGATGAGTCACGGGGATCGGATTGAAGTTCCTCCGCCGGGATTCCGGGCTATCGCCCACTCCGACAATTCTCCGGTGGCGGCAATCAAGAATCAAGAACTTAAAGCATTTGGGGTGCAGTTTCATCCGGAAGTCGTCCATACTCCCCTGGGGAAAGAAATTCTGAAAAATTTTCTTTTCCGTATTTGCCGCTGCCCGGATGACTGGACGATGGAATCCTTCACCACCCGCACCGTTCGCGCGCTTAGGGAAGAGATCGGCGCAGAAAAGGTTCTATGCGCTCTTAGCGGCGGAGTGGATTCTTCGGTGGTGGCCGTTCTCTTGCACCGGGCTGTAGGCAATCAGTTGACCAGCATCTTCGTAGATAATGGATTGTTGCGGAAGAACGAAGCGAAAAATGTTCAGGAGCTCTTTGGCCAGCATCTGGGATTAAACCTTAAAATAGCGGAGGCCGGGGATCTGTTCCTGAAAAAACTGGCGGGGGTGGTGGACCCAGAGCAGAAGCGGAAGATCATCGGAAATGAGTTCATTTTCTTATTTGAAAAAGAAGCCCGTAAAATAGGCGGGGCTGCTTTTTTAGCCCAGGGGACTCTTTATCCCGATGTCATCGAATCCATTTCATTCCGGGGACCTTCCGCCAAGATCAAAAGTCACCACAACGTGGGCGGTCTTCCTGAACGTATGCACCTCAAGCTGATTGAGCCCCTAAAGGAGCTTTTCAAGGACGAGGTGCGCGAAGTGGGAAGGGAAATCGGCTTGCCTCCGCAAATTATCGAGCGGCAACCTTTCCCCGGGCCTGGTCTGGCCGTGCGTATCCTGGGGCCCGTAACCCGCGAAGATCTGGCCATCCTCCGGGAAGCGGATGCCATCGTCGAGGAGGAAATTAGGCAGTCCGGATGGTATACGAAAGTATGGCAGTCTTTTGCCGTCCTTCTCCCCGTGCAGACCGTGGGGGTCATGGG
>JASEHN010000404.1 GCA_030018715.1 Thermodesulfobacteriota bacterium
ATCCGCCTGAGGCGGACTAAAGTTGAAAAAAGGAATTTCCTATACAATAAATTTACCCTTCACGCTGCGCCCCAATTTTTTTCTTGATGATCTCCAGCGCGGCGTACATTTCTTCGCTCTTTAGAGCATAGCTAACTCCACCATAAACTAAAGTCCCCGTGAGCATGGCGCCCAGCAGAAGGATAATCTTTTCAGGGGTGGCCCCGTCGGTTTGCCAGGGACCGCCGGAACATACAGCGTAGGCCGCAACACCCATGGCCAGAGAGGCCCCCAGGCTTTGCAAAAAGGAGCGGAGTATTTTTCTGCCCCCCATCCTTCCTAATTTTTTCCTAAGCAGAATCACCAGCAGCGTGAAATTCAACCCCGCGGCCAGGGACGTGGCCAAAGCTAAGCCCCCATGTTTTAGAGGAAACATCAGAACAGCCCCAAACCCGGCATTGGCCAAAAGCGCTAAAAAAGCCACTTTAACCGGCGTTTTAGTATCCTTAAGGGAATAAAAGGCCGGTACGACGATGCGCACCCCGGCAAAAGCTGCCAGACCCAGGGCATAATAGAGGAGCGCCTGGGCGGTCATTTCGGCCGAGTGGACGCTGAAAGCGCCCCGCTGGAACAAAAGGTTTATGATGGGTACGCGAAGGACAATGAGACCAACCATTGCCGGCAGGGTAACGAAAAATACAAGTCGCAGGGAGAAAGAAAAAGTCTCTTTCATGCCCTGAATGTCATTCCTGGCGGTCTGCTCTGACAGGGCCGGTAGAACGGCGGTGGCGATGGCGATGGCAAAGATTCCCATGGGGAATTCCAAAAGCCGGTCGGCAAAGTAGAGGTAGGAAACACTCCCTTCGGGAAGATAGGAGGCCAGGAATGTGCTGATCAATACATTGAGCTGGGTTACGCCCAGACCTAAAACAGAAGGAGCCATCAACAACCCGATGCGCCTTACCCCCGGGTGGGCAAGGCGGAAGATGAACTGCACCGCGATCTTTTTCCGGCGAATAAAGGGAACCTGAAAAAAGAGCTGGGCGAGCCCGCCCAATAGAACGCCAAAAGCCAGGGATAGAACGGGCTCTTTCATGATTTCATGGAACAAAAGGGCGCAGGCGATGATCGAAATATTGAGAAGCACTGGAGCCAGCGCCGGGGCTGTAAAGTGTTTCCAGGAGTTCAATACCCCCATGGCCAGGGCCACCAGACCGATAAAGAAAATGTAGGGGAACATAATTCGGGTGAGCAATACGGTCAGCTTGAATTTCTCCGGATCCTGGGAGAACCCGTAGGCCATGACTTTAATGATCCAGGGCGAAAAGAGGATGCCCAGGCCGGTCAAAATGACCAGGGCGACGGTCAGGACGGAAAAAACCGCACTGACTAACTCGTCCCCCTCTTCCTTGGACTTCTGGTTGATATATTCCGAATAAACCGGGATAAAGGAAGCGGTGAGGGCCCCCTCCCCCACCAACCGGCGGAGGAGATTGGGGATGCGAAAAGCCACGAAAAAGGCGTCCGTGGCCAGGCCGGCTCCGAAGAGCTTGGCTACCACCATATCCCGGACAAAACCGAAGATCCGGGAAAGGAGGGTTGCTCCCCCGACTACGCTGGCTGCCTTGGCTATTTTTTTATGATCGACCATAAGGCTTTTATTAGGACGCAGATTTACGCAGATAAACGCTGATCAAAAGAATACAGGAATCAGAAGTCAATCACAGGAGAATTTATTCTGAATTCTACTTTCTACGTTTACCCTCTTAGATAGTAAACATCAAACAGGGGTAATCTGCGTCTCATTTCAAAAAAACTTGACATTCATCCTTTTCTATTATTTAATAAAAACAAAATGATCCCTTAGGAGGTATCTTGGCCACACATGCATCCGCCCAAAAAAGGGCCCGTCAGAGTAAAAAACGACAGCTGCGTAATACTGCCGTTAAATCGGTAGTTAAAACTTATTCCAAAAAGCTTTTGCAGGCCGTAGAAGAGAAAAACCTTGAAGAGGCGCAAAAGGCTTTAACCCGCGCTATCCCGCTCATCCAGAAAGCTTCATCGAAGAAAGTCCTGCACAAGAAAACGGCGGCCAGAAAAATATCCCGGTTGACCAAAAAGGTCAATGCCCTGGCCCCCAAGCCTTGAATCTTACCAGAGTCACCCAACAAATTTTTGGGACGCAGATTTTCGCAGATAAACGCAGATAAAAATGTAAATGAGTGAAAGCGTTGAAGCGTGAATGTGTAAAAGTGCATAGGCCCAAGGCATGTACGCATCTACCTATTTACGTATTTATGATTTTTTTAATCCTGCCAATCTGCGTTCATCTGCGTCCAAAAGGTAAATCCCTACCACGTCCGAGAAAGTGCAAATTCCATAAATATTTTTCCAGAATGACCCCCTTATCTGCGGGACTGGATTTGAGTTCCTGATCCGCCTCCCGGGTGAGCGGCCAGATTTTCTTTAGTATGGACGGAGAAAAATTATCCACCTGTTTCCAAAAGTCATCCGCCCGCTGGGGCATAATTCTAAGTTTGGCTTCCACCTCTTTCCTGGAGCAACCCTCTTCCCTGAACTCCTGAGCCCTCCTAAGCAAACGGAACTGGCGGATGATTAAGGAAAGAAGTAGCAGGGGTGAATCTCCCTGCTGTAAGTTCTTCTGGACAAGACGGAAGGCTTTTTTCCAATCCAAATGTCCGACAGCTTTCGGTAGTTCAAACGGGCCTTCCTCGCGGATGTCATCGGTCAAGGCCAGGACATCCTCTTCCTTAATACTTTTTTTCGTTCCCGGTTTTAAGGATAATTTTTGCAGCTCAAGTTGGAGATCCCTCAGGCTGGGCCCAACCCGCTCCAACAGCATGGAAAGGGCTTCTTCGGATATTGAACAATCTAATTGTTCCGCCTGAGAGCGGACGAAGCGAGTCAGTTCTTTTTCATAGGGATGGTAAAAAGGAATGACTGCCCCGTTTTTCTCCAGAGCCTGGAAAAATTTCGTGCGCAGGTCAGCTTTCTCGCCGATTAAGACCGCGCAGGTTGAGGAATTCGGGGTTAAGAAATACTCGATGAATGGGGCTGGAGTTTTTTTCCAGAGGACATCCGCCTGGCGGATGACAACCAACCGCCTGGGAGAATGCACCGGGAAAACCTGCAAACTCTGGAGAATTGCATTAAGAGAACTTTCCTGGGCGTCAAACACCTCCCGATTAAATTCCTGGGTTGCCGGGTTAAGGGCCTTTTCCCTTATTTTATTCAAGGCCTCTTCGATTAACCAATCCTCCGGCCCGTAAAAATAATAGAGGGGTAATATTTTACCCCTTTCCACCTCTCGGAAAAAATCTGGTGATTTCATAATAAATATAATAGGACGCAGATTTACGCAGATAACCGCAGATAATTATTTTCTTTTTAGTTTATCCTGATAATCTGTGTACATCCGTGTCCAAAAAGGAAATTCCTATACAATTAAATTAGCCACAGAGGACACAGAGATCACAGAGTTTTTAAAACCATTATTAAGAAAAGGTAAAGGATAAGTGTCAAGTCTCTAAAGTGATCCCACTGAAGACTTACTAAAGTTGAAAAAGGAAATTCCTATACAATCAAGATAAGAATACAGAAGACAGAATCCAGGAGCCAGATAATAATATTATTCTAAATTCTGACTCCTGGCTCCTGAATTCTTGTTATTTCGTAACAGTTTAGCGATTTGAAAAAAGGTGTGTTGTAAGGGCCAAGGGATTCCAGGGGCCGGGGGCCAGAG
>JASEHN010000405.1 GCA_030018715.1 Thermodesulfobacteriota bacterium
CATCCGGGAAACGCCTTATGTTCTAACCTTGGGCCCGCACAGTTATCTCTTGCTCCGGCTTAGAAAAGTGGAAGAGGGAGCAAGCTTGGCCGAGAAAAAGACCCTTCCAGAGCTTCATGCGACCACAAGCTGGGAGACGGTGTTTGCAGGGAAAGCCCGGGAGAAATTGGAGGACGAGATTCTGCCGGTTTATTTGCCGGGGTGCCGCTGGTTTGGCGGAAAGGCCAAGATCATCCGGAAAATCAGCATTGGGGAAACTATACCGCTGGGCGAAAAACCCGATCTGTCCTGCCTGCTTTTTCTGAAAGTAAGATATACCGAAGGCCCGCCTGATTTATACCTGTTGCCCCTCTCCTTCGCCTTAACAAGGAAAGCCGAACAACCGGAAGAGGAGTTTGTGGTAGAAGGCCAACGAGTTAGGCTGGATTATGAATGGTTAACCATTAAAGCCAAAATGATCATGGAGGAGATTCCCCAAAGTGTCGTCGCCCGTCTGGTTGTGGATCGGGACGAGGGGATTCTGTACGATGCCGCCCATGACGACAAGTTTCGGGAAGAACTGCTGGCCTTGATCGCCCGGCGCAAAAGGATAAGAGGCCGGGGTGGAGTACTCACCGGCCTTTCAGGAAAAGTGTTCCGTCGATTAATGGGTAGCAAACAGTTTCCTTTGAATTCCCGGCCCCTTAAGGCGGAGCAGAGTAATACTTCTATTCTCTATGAAGACCTTTTCTACTTTAAGCTCTTTCGAGGCCTAAAGGAGGGGATCAACCCCGACCAGGAAATCACCCGCTTTCTGACCGAAAAGGCCCGCTTTCGGCAAATTCCGCCTTTCGCCGGGTGTCTCGAGTATCGCTCACCAGGCGCGGAACCCATGACGCTCGGTCTGCTCCAGGGATTTATTCCCAATCAGGGAGATACCTGGACTCTCACCCTGGATGCCGTAGGTCGATACTATGACCAAGTTCTCTCGCGCGGGCGGGAAATTCAGAAATTTCCCAAGACTCCTCAATCGTTATTCGCCACCGACCTGAATTCGATGGCCTTTCTGAGAGAGTTTATCGAGGGGCATTTTCTCGAAATGATGGCCCTCCTCGGAAGGCGGACGGGGGAAATGCATCTGGCCCTGTCATCCATCCCCGAAGAAAAAGCTTTTGCCCCCGAACCGTTTTCTCTTCTCTATCAGAGATCTCTTTTTCAATCCATGCGGGCCCATTTGAGAAGGGTGATGCAAACCTTGAAAAGTAACCTCCGGGATCTTCCCGCATCTTTGCAAGAAGAGGCTTCTTCTATCCTGGAGGCCGAACCAAAGATCCTGAATAACCTCCAGAAGATTGTCAATCGCAAGTTGGACACAGAGAGAATTCGCCTTCATGGCGATTATCACCTTGGCCAGGTTCTCTACACGGGAAAGGATTTTATCATCATCGACTTCGAGGGGGAGCCAGCCCGGGGGATGAGCGAGCGGCGGCTGAAACACTCCCCTTTCCGGGATGTGGCAGGCATGGTACGGTCTTTCCATTATGCCGCTAACAGCGCTCTTTTCAGGGAGGCTTCCCTGAGGCCGGATGATATTCCCGTTTTGAAACCATGGACCGACCTCTGCTATCGATATGTTTCCGGAATTTACCTCAGATCCTACTTTGAGGTAGTAGGAAACGCCCCCTTCATACCGGGAAAAAAGGAAGATCAGGAAATGATGTTGAAAATCTTTCTGCTGGAGAAGGCCGTTTATGAATTAGGGTATGAATTGAATCACCGGCCAGATTGGTTGATCATCCCCATCAGAGGCCTCAGGGGCCTCTTGGAGGGAGATTAACGGTTGGGAAAACTCGTGAATGGGCCGGGGGAAAAGGGCAGGGCCATACGGATACTTTCCCCGGAGCGATTGATGCCGGTATGGCCAAAGGCTTTTCTTACCAGGAAAAGATTTAAGTAAAAAAAGGGTTCTGGTATGGTCTGGTCAAGGTTAGAAAGATCAGAATAATTTGGGAGCGAGAAACGGCTCGGCGTATGGAAAAAGCGATTCCGGAAGAGATCAAAGAGGTCGATTTACTGGTCGGGATTCCAAGTTACAATCATGCCCGCACCATCAAGCAAGTAGCCCAAACCGTTTCCGCCGGCTTAGCCAAATATTTCCCGGAGGCCAGATGGATTCTGTGCATCTCGGATGGAGGCTCAACCGATGGCACCCAGGAGCAGGTTAAGAAGGCCCAGATCGAAGATTCCAGGCTGATCTTCACTTCCCACCCCGTCCATCCCATCGATAAAATATACCCCCCTTATCGTGGAATTTTAGGGCAAGAGAAAGCGTTTAGAACCTTCTTGGAAAATGCCAAATCTCTCAAGGCGAAAGCCTGCTCCGTTGTCGACCCAGATGTAAAGTCCATCACCCCGGAATGGATGAGAAACCTCCTCCGACCCATTTATACCGAAGGGTTCGATTATGTGGCCCCTCTTTTTGCTCGCCCCAAATTCGACGGGACGATCACCAACAGCATTGTTTATCCTTTGACTCGTGCTTTGTATGGGAAGCGAGTTCAACAGCCTATCGGGGGTAATTTTGGTTTTTCCGGGAAATTGGCGGCTTTTTATTTAGACAAGGCCGTTTGGGAGAGTGATGCGGTCCGGTTTGGGGTTGATATCTGGGCGACCACTCTGGCCCTTTTCGGGGGATTTAAGGTCGGCCAGTCCCATTTGGGGGTTAAAATCCATGAAGCCCGGGAAAAAACAAGTGATTTGGCCACAATGTTCACTCAGGTGACCTCTTCGGTATATGCTTTAATGGGCGAATACCAAAATTTCTGGAAAGGAGAAAAAGGGTCTCAACCTATTCCTACTTTTGGGGATCCTCATGATATGGCGGATGAGCCGCTCTCGGTGAATTGGGAGCGGATGGTCCGCATCTTTCGCTTGGGGGTGAAAGATCTGATGGAGGTGTGGAGAAAGGCGTTGCCCAATGAGACCGCTCTTTGGCTCGCTTCGATTGGCAGGTTATCCGACGGAGCCTTCCATTTTCCTCCAGACCTTTGGGTACGGCTGATTTATGATTTTGCCGTCGCCTATCGCAAAGGATCGGTTCATCGGGACCATTTACTGAAATCGATGATCCCCATATATCTGGGATGGGTTGCCTGCTTCATCAAGGAAAATCAGGAAGCATCTGCCCAAGAGGTGGAAGAGCGGATCGAATCCCTCTGCCGGGTTTTTGAGGAGATGAAGCCTTATCTTAGGGAACATTGGCTATAAACGAAGGGGGTGAACGGTATGAGTTGGCAGACTATAATAATTGATTCCTTCAGCAAATTTACAGGGAAAGCAATAACATTTTTGCCCAACCTGTTGGCGATGATCACGATCCTCATCATAGGCTTTCTGCTGGCCTGGGCGCTGAAAACACTTCTCTGGCTTTTTTTAAAGGCCCTTCAGGTTGATAAACGCAGCGAACGGTGGGGACTGGCTCAAATCCTTTCCAAGGGGGGGAGTGCTTTTTCTCCCGCCCATCTTTTAAGTCGGTTCTGCTATTGGGTAGTCGTTCTCAGCACCCTGATTTTAGCGCTCAACGCCCTGGAAATAGAGGCGACGCAAAATTTTGTTGCTCATTTTTTCAATTACCTCCCTCATCTTTTCGCGGCCATCCTGATCTTAATCATTGGCTACTTGATGGCCATTTTTTTAAGTCAAGCGGCCCTAATTGCTGCCGTGAATGCCCAGATCGATTCGGCAAAACTCCTCAGCCAGATTG
>JASEHN010000406.1:0-337 GCA_030018715.1 Thermodesulfobacteriota bacterium
TACCGCCCATGGCTATCTGATTCACCAATTTTTATCCCCCCTGAGCAACAACCGGTCGGATGGCTATGGGGGAAGCCTCGAAAACAGGTCCCGGTTTGCTTTAGAGACTCTCTCACGCATCCGGGAGGGAGTGGGAGAAGAATTCCCCATATTCTGCCGCATAAGCGGAGATGAGTTTGTAGAGGGGGGCAGTTCCTTGGCCGAGGCGAAGGTATTCGCCAAACTTCTCGAAAAAGGAGGCGCCGATGTCATTGACGTCTCGGCGGGAGTTCTCGAAAGCGCGGAAAGGACCGTTCCACCCATGGCTGTGGAACACGGCTGCAACGTCGGTCTGGCT
>JASEHN010000406.1:347-3739 GCA_030018715.1 Thermodesulfobacteriota bacterium
TGGCTGAAGAAATAAAACGGCATATCAGCCTGCCCGTGATCTGTGTGGGGCGGATCAAGACTGCGGAGGAAGCTGAACTCATTTTACAGAAAAAAAGCGCTGATTTGATCGCCATGGGACGAGCGCTGATTGCCGACCCCGAGCTTCCCCGAAAAGCAAAAGCGGGAGGCGACATTCGCCCGTGCATCGGCTGCAATCAGGGGTGCATTGACCGCCTCTATAAGGGGTTGGCGATTACTTGCCTGGTAAATGCGCGGGTGGGGCGGGAATACCAAATCCCTTCCCTTGAGAAAGCCCCCATTTCAAAAAAAATCGCGGTTATCGGGGGAGGTCCGGCGGGTTTGGAATTTGCAAGGGTTGCCTCCGAGAGGGGGCATAGGATGACGATCTATGAAAAAGAAAAAGAGCTGGGCGGAAGATTCCGGATCGCTTCCATCCCCCCGAAAAGAAGCGAAATCAATGAATTCGTCGAATATTTGATCCGCTCCATCCGCTCCCTGGGAGTAAAAACCGAAATGGGTGTTTTGGTTAAACCCGAAGATCTGGCTAAACTGGAAGATTTTGACGAGGTGGTGGTGGCCGTCGGAGGAGTCCCCATCAGTTTCCCGATGGGGGAGATGCCGTCCAATGTCTCCTTTGCGGAAGATGTTCTGCAAAAGAAGGCTCGTCTGGGGGCCAAAATCGTGGTGGTAGGCGGGGGAATGGTCGGGTGTGAAACAGCCGAGTGGATTGCTGAAAACGGACGACAGGTAACCCTTTTAGAACAACTGCCCGAAATCGCCGGGGGCATGGAGTCGCGCACTCGAAAATTGATGCTAGCCCGGCTGAATTCCAACCGGGTAGATATTCTATGTAATGTCGTCGTGGAGAGTGTGGAAAAAGACAGGGTCATTTATCGGCAGGGGGGATTAACATTTGAAATTGACCGAGTGGATCACATCGTTCTATCCCTGGGCTATAAGGCCGATAGCCCCACTCTCCGGTTAGAGTCCCAAGGGGTTCACAGGATTGGGGATTGCCTCCAACCCCGGAAGGCATTAGAAGCTGTCCATGAAGGCTTTCTGTTGGGGGTGGGGATCTGATTTTTTGGGTCAGGGTCCCTTTCTGCTTTTTAGTCTGACGAGCAAAGAAGTAATTTCCCCGACGTTTTTCACTTTTTCGATATTCTTTATCCTTTCTACCAAGGTCGAGATGGCGTCTTCCTCCAAAACCCCTTGCCCATAAGAGACAGATCTGTCGATCACAAATTTGTCATCTGCATAAGTCAAGTCATCTTCGAATAATTCATAGGTTTTCCCGGCTTTCGTTCGTACCGTCAATTTAACCGATTCTTTCGGGGGATAGTTCTTGTCGCAATCCGGATCAATTTTCACCTTGACTTTCTTGGCGAATTCCGCATACCGAGAATCCTTTCGATTATAGAGCGTTGCTGGGGTAATATTTCCGTCCAGGACAGCGGCAGCCACCGCAAACTGGTTGCTCATCTGAGCCTGGGTAAACTCTTCAAAGGGACCGCTGAAATCGGTGCCGGGCCAGATTTTCCCCATGGTAAAAATTCCGACCGTTATTTCTTCAATCTCCTCCGGCTTAATTCTTAATTCATTCCTGACCCTTAGAGCCGCCTTGGGAGTGGTTTGAACGAAACCGCAAACCGGGTATTCCTTAAAGTAAACCTCAATGATTTCCAAGTTGCTCGTTTGAAACGAGCCGATCCCCTCCAAACCCGCATGGGTTCCTGAAAAAGCATTTCCCGCCCCGGCTTTCCCTTCAAAAATCGTATCCGGCCCGGTTGCCCCGTATTTCGCGAGGTAGGCCGCGACAATTCCATTTTTCACCGCAAAGGCATTGTGCAGGGGGAAATCTCGCGTTCCGGCATGGGCGAATTCCATGACCCCGGCCGAGCAATTTCCGGCAATCCCCAAAGCGTTACAGGTCTGGTCCTCGGTAAGCACCAACAGCCTCGCCGCCACCATACAGCTTCCAAAGGGGCCAAATATCCCGCTGGGCCGAAATCCGCGCCGGTTAAATTCCGCCGTAACCATGAATCTTCCTACCCGGGTCATCGCTTCATAACCGGCTACAATGGCGGTCACTGCATCCTGCCCGCTGGCGCCCACTTTTTCTCCCATGGTTAAAACGCTCGGGATAACAACCGACCCGGGATGACTCTGGCTGAGAATGTGGGTATCCTCCTGGAGCAGGCTATGGGCCATAGCCGTGTTGGCGAAGGCGGCATCGGCAACGCCGGTCCTCTTTCCATTCATCCAGATGGAAGCTTCGGAATTTCCCTTCATTTTTTTGGATACTTCGATGGCCGCCAGGGAGACCGGCATGTCGCACCCCCCCAAAACACTCGTCAAGGCGTCAAAGACACAGATTTTTGCCTTTTCCACTGCGGCCGATGGCAATTCTCGGTATTTCAGGTTTAATAAATTCCTGGCCAGCAAACGGCTGATGGTTGCTTTCGTCCCCATTTCAACTTCCTCCTGCGCCCCTGAAGCAGCGGCCACGGCTCGACGTCTTTTGTCCGGGTTCTGTTCATGAATATTCGACTGTCTATTTTACATTCAGTAAAAATCTCGGATTGATCTGCGCCATCTCCACGATTTCTTCTTCTTTCACCCCTGCTTCCAATAAGGCGCTGATCAACATGCGCAGCTTTTCCGGACCCGAGGGGGACCATTCAAAGGCGTAGTCCGAAGTAAGAATGCAGCGGCTCGCTCCGACGGTATGAATGATTTTTTTAAGTTCGGAGGGGGTAATTCTCAGAAACATGGGCATTAACCCGAGGGCGCATATTTCCACATAGGATCCCAGACTGGCGAATTCCAAAATCTGCTCAAAACTCGCCCCGATGGACCGCGAATCCGGATGGCTCAAGATTAATTTTTGAAGTCCGATTCGCTTCGCTTCCCGAGCCAGCTCCAGGCTCTCCAAAATGGAGATATGGGAAGTACAAAGAACGAGGTCATATTCCTTTATCAGGGAAAGGATTTCCTTTATCTCAGGGATTAATTCCCCTTTCTCGTCAGTTGTGGCAATCCCGTCTTGTTCCGTAAATTTTTCCACCGAGGGCAGGTAATTCCGAATCATATGAATCACGCCGTTTCGCCGGATATCGTTTTTGGCGCTCCAGGAAGGCATCCAAACCACCTTAACCCCCTGCTTCACGGCCGATTCAAGAGACCATTTCTGGATGCCCCCCACGCAAGAATTAAAGGTGATACTGCTGAAGAATTCCAAATCAGGAACCGCTTTGCGCAAATAATAGGCTAAGCCCGTAGTCGGCCAGAAATGAGATTTCAAAACCACCCCCCTCATTCCGGCCTTGACCATGAACCTGGCGCTTTCCTCATCCGTGTACCGGCGAGGCATCTCCAGGCTGAATTCAG
>JASEHN010000407.1 GCA_030018715.1 Thermodesulfobacteriota bacterium
TCAAACCTCTGGACTCCGGTTTTCACCGGAGTGACGACTTTTTACGAGGCCATCACCTTTGGCCTTGAACCTTCCGCCCTGATGCTTACTTCAACCTCGGATCGATGGCATCGCGTATGCCTTCTCCCAAAAGATTGTACCCCAACACCGTGATCAAGATGGCCAGCCCCGGATAGAGGGAAAGCCACCAGGCGATCTGGATGTTGTCTTTGCCGGCAGTGAGAATGTTTCCCCAGCTCGGCGTCGGCGGCTGAACGCCGATTCCCAGGAAGCTGAGAGCGGATTCGGTAAGGATGGCTCCGGCAACTCCCAGGGTGGCCGCTACTAAAACCGGCGCTAGGGCATTGGGCAGGATGTGGCGGAAGATAATACGGAAATCCCTTGCCCCCAGGGCTTTTTCAGCCACGGCGAAATCCCGCTCCTTCAGACTGAGGAATTCAGCCCGCACCAATCTGGCTACACCCATCCACCCGGTGATTCCGATGATGATCATGATATTCCAGATGTTCGGCTCCAGCAGGGCGATCACGGCCAGGATCAGAAAAAAGGTGGGAAAACAGAGCATGATATCCACGAAACGCATGATCAGGTTATCTATCCAACGGCCATAGAAACCGGCCAGAGCCCCCAGGAATATGCCGATCAAAGTGGCCAGGCCCATGGACACGAAGCCCACCAGTAGAGAAATTCTTGAGCCCCAGATCATCCGGCTAAACACATCCCTGCCTAACTGGTCGGTGCCGAAAATATGCTTTGCCGAGGGATCATGCAGGATTTTTTTGATATTGATCTGGCCGGGGTCATAAGGGGAGAGCCATGGGGCGAAGAGGGCCACGAGGAAGAGGGAGATGACGATGAATGCCCCCACGAGGGCCAGCTTGTTCTGCCGGAACCTCTTCCAGAAGAGGTGGCGAAGGCTTTCCTGCTCGCCTGAAGTTTTACATAAGGTCTTTTCTTTTAACATCCTTAAGAAGCTATCCAATTGAGATTTTCAGTTTAACTTTCTCTATGCTGTCTGGATCCGCGGGTCGGCCAGGGCGTAAGAGACATCGGCTATCAAATTCCCAAAGAGAGTAAGCACCGCGCCGATGACCAGAATTCCCATGATCGTAGGATAATCCCGGGCCATGACGCTGGCGTAAAAGAGTTGGCCCATGCCCGGAATGGCAAAGATAGTCTCGAAGATGACGCTGCCGCCGATCAGTCCGGGAATAGAAAGGCCCAGTACGGTTATCACCGGCAGTAAGGCGTTACGCAGAGCATGTTTGAAGACTACGACCCGGTTAGAAAGACCTTTGGCTTTTGCGGTGGTAATATAGTCCTGCCGGATGACTTCGAGCATGGTCGAACGCATATAACGGGAAAGCCCGGCCAGTCCTCCAAAGGCGGAAAGAAGGACGGGCAGGATGAGATGGCTGACCCGGTCCCATAGCTGGCCAGAGGCGGGAAGGTATTCATAATTCAACGACTTCAAACCTGATATGGGCAGCCAGCCCAGGTGCACGCCGAAAAGTATCATCAGCAGTAGGGCCAGCCAGAAGGTAGGCACGGCAAAGCCAACGAAGACGAAGACCGTGGTCGCTTTGTCGAAGAGGGAATTTTTATGAGTGGCCGAAAGCACGCCGAGGGGGATGGCCACCAGAAGAATAAGGAGCAAGGAAATGACATTGATGGAAATGGTGACAGGCAGACGTTCGAAAATTTTATCCGCGACCTTCCGTCCATCCTGCGAGAAGGAGTTGCCGAAATCCAAAACCAGCAGCCGGCTCAGCCAGTTCCAGTACTGAATATGCAGGGGTTTGTCCAGCCCGTATAAAGCCCGCATCCTCTCTTTCACCTCGGCCGTGGCTTTGGGATTTAAATCCGTGGCCATGTCGATGGGTGACCCCGGGGCCAGATGGATGACCGAGAAGGAGATGATGGTTATTCCGATGAAGAGGGGAATCATCAAGGCCAAACGTCTAATCAGGTAGAATCCCACGTTTCTCTGTCTCCCTAAAAGTTATACATCTATCATAAACTTGGAAGAAAGGCGGGGCAAGAGAAATTCTCTACTGCGAAAATGCCCAACGACAAATTCCAGAGGACGCAGATTTCCGCAAATAAAAAAACGTAAGGCCCAAGGGCGTTTCCTGAATTTTTAATTCTCCTTGCGCCTTGCGCTCTTCCGCCTTACGATTTCTTTATTCCCGGGAACGGATCTCGGCATACCGGCACAGGGCAGCCATGGCCCGGACGGCCCGTTCCGGGGAACGGTAACAAGGAAGCTTTCGGTCCTGGGTAAAAGCCACGACATCATCATCCCGTTCCACAAATGCCGAGGCCACCACCGGTTTGCCATATATCTTTGGCAATTGCACGAAGGACTCCATGGCGGACAAGAAAAAATTTTTCACTTTTTCGTAAGGCGGAATATTCAACCAGGTCCTGGCTATCCCCCCCCACCGAACGGAAATAGCTTGACCCCTGAACCCCGTGAATTAATAACCCATCTATCGCTGGATCGGCCAGGATGATCCGGGGAAGTTTTTCCATAAGTACGTTCATGTCCATGAAGAAGGTGAGGTCCACAGGGTTGCGGTAAGACCCAGTTGCTGGAAGAAGCTGGCGAATTTTAGCCTGTAAACTCTCGGAAAAGACCGGAACTTTTAATCCCAGGCGGTTGCAAGCGTCTGCCAACGAAGACGCCGGACCCCCGGAATGGGTAAGGATGGCCATGTTCCTTCCTCCGGGTAGAGGAAGGGAGGCCAGAGCGAAGGCCCATTCGTACAGGTCTTCCACAGAATAAGCGCGCAGCACGCCGGATTGCCCTAAGAGGGCATCGTACAAATTGTCCGGGCCGGAGATTGCCCCGGTATGGCTGGCTGCTGAGCGCGCTCCGGCTTCTGTCCCGCCCACGTAAAGAGCGACGATGGGCTTTTCCCTGGTTACTCGGTACGATGTCTTGATAAATTCCCGGGGCCGCTTGATTCCTTCGATGTAAACGGCAATGGCCTTCGTCTCCGGGTCGCTTCCTAAATATTCCAGACAATCCACCAGATCCAGGTTGGCCGCGTTCCCGACACTTAATGCCTGGCTGTATCCGATCTGCAACTTGGCCAGAAGGGGAATGATTTGGGTGACGTAGGTGCCGCTTTGAGAAGCTACGCCCACAGAACCAGGCTGGTGAAGATACGGGTACATCGTAGGATTGAGGTGGAAAGCAGGATGGATAACCCCGATGCAGTTGGGACCGAGAAAGCGAATATCATACTTCCTGGCGATCTTAACGATCAGGGCCTCTAATTCTCCCCCCTTCTCGCCAACTTCCTTGAAACCGCCGGAGATGATGATCGCTCTTTTTACTCCCCGCACTCCTAAATCTTCCAACACCCCCGGAACGGCAGAAGTGGGAAGAGTTAAAATAGCCAGATCCACTGGCTCGGGAAGTTCCCGGGCATTGGGAAAAGCCTGCAAACCCAGGACGGTCGTTTCCTGGGGATGGATGGGGTAGATCTTTCCCGGATACTTGCCCCCCAAAAGATTCAGGAGCTGAATCGTCCCCATTTTAGTAAAGTCATTGGATGCCCCGGCTATGGCCACTGATTTGGGGTGCATAATTTGATATAACGGATGGTCAGTCATCTTTTCTTCTCATTTCTCGCATATCTTGAATTTCCTGCAGGATGGAGACGCAGGTTTTTTTGAACATAACATAAACGAATTGCTTTTTTCAAATCGAGGCCAGCTTT
>JASEHN010000408.1 GCA_030018715.1 Thermodesulfobacteriota bacterium
GCATGTGCATTAATTGCTTTTCGACAAGTAATTACTATTTACGGATAAGCTCTAAAAGTGGATTTATCGAATATAACTGTTCCTTGGGCAGATTTTAAAAATATGCCTGCTGAAAATTTCGCAACAAAACCATTTTTATCAACGCCAACGACTTCCAGAAACCCTTCTTGGCCAAAATCCCATTTGTCTCCAATATTCCAGACTGGTGCTTCAATCTTTTCTTGTGCCCAAGCTATTACAGGGAACGATAAAATTACCCATGCTAAGAAAATTATCTTTCGCATGTGATCTCCTCCTTTCTCTTTGTAAAATGGAAGGGAAAATCCGAAAAGCCCCCAAGGATAAAAGAATCCTCTGGAGTCTTTCCTATGGGCACCCTCCGAGAAATCCTTCGCATTGTGACCTCCAGAAGGTTAAGGGGTTAGGTTGTTTGGTTGATTAGGAGCCATGGGAAACGCTAATTAAGAAATACTCTTGTGCGAATGGATAGTCAAGGGGAAAATTGCCTTTGGAAATAGCCTCGGTTTTCAAGTTCAAATTGAAGATTTGCGTTTGAAATGTTGCATTCTTGGGGGAAATCCTAAAAAAAGACTTCAGGAAGTACTCCGCATTCAAACTAACGTGCCAATCCCCTAAGCCGCCGTATTTACCAAATTATTGCATGAATGATTTACTTTTATTCAACCAGTAGCCTCAGCGGCAGCCTTACCAACCGGCTTCCATTGCAGGGAAAGTTTTCTTCCTGAAGCAGCACAATCACGCAAGTACAGATTGATCAGGGTCTGGTAGGGAATGCCGATTTGCTGGGCTAAGTCCTTGAAATAGCCTATGGTAACCTCATCAAGGCGAATCGTAACTTGCCGTTTGAGGAGCCCTGCATAGGGATTTCTTTTCGCCCTTGAAAAATCGTATTCCTTCCTCATACTTTCCACCTCTCCCAATATTGATGCTGTTCTGATTGACTGGCTTTTCGTGCAGAAATGATTCTGATTACCCTATCGTTTTGACGATAACAATGACAAATCAATAAAATCCGAAGGTTGGAACTTAACCCAAGTAGAAGAAATCGATCTTCCGCTTCTGAATGATCGGGGTCTTGAATTAACAAAGCCTTTTCATCGACAAAAACAGTTGCCGCCTCTTCGAATGACACCCCGTGTTTCTTCCTATTGCTGAAGTTTTTTGGTTTATCCCATTCGAAGATGATATCTGTCATATTTACAATGTAATTAAAATATGGTTATTTGTCAATATCGCAATATCGAAGTATCGGCCATTTGGCAATTCGCGGAATCCACCACTTGTTTAAATGGCATTTTCCTGTTTATCTCAATACCAGGTAACGTGCCAATCTCCACACTTCGCCAAAATTTCCGAGATAAAAAGTATATCCAAACCATTAATGATTATGGGTGGAAATCTACACCTTTTGACAGAAAATGTCAACCGTTGAGTTCAGGAAGGAGTCTTCACTTAATATGACGTTGTCTGTGAGGTCAAATTCTGACTTTCACACATTGATTATCTTGCCTTGATTCCTTAGAAAATATTTTTCCTCCATTTTCTGCCCTGTTGTTAGTTAGGAAAAGGCTTGTGATAAAATTTTATCCTATGCTTGCTTTAAAGCGCCAATGACGGCGGAAATAAAATCTTCCAGATTTGTACTCGAAATTTCCACGCCTGGACGATGATAGACTTCCCCGATTCTTCTTCTAATCTCATCCTCTCGAACAGGAGAGCCTCGCAGGGCCGATTCCATATCGCTCAGGACGGTGTGAGGTCGGGGATGGAAATCTCCGGTGAGGATGATGTCATGGATGCGCTCATCGCGTTTGAGGACAACCGCGCGGATCAGGCCGGCCACTGCCTTGACCCGCCTTTCTCCTCTCTTCGCCTCCGGGGGAATTTTTTTAAACCGGCAGGCTTCGGAGTTGGCTAAAAACCAGTTGTCCTGTGAATACAAATCCCTAAACTCTCTACAATAATTTTTCTCGCTGGGAGTCATCTCTCCTGGCACTAATTCTACATCACCGAAAGAAAGATGAACGGCCAGGCGGACAAAATTTTCTAAGTCCAGGGATGTGATTTCCCTTTCGGCCTCCCGCTCTAGATGAGTCAACCTTTCTTCCACTGTTTTTAGAGTCTTATCCTGTACTTTTTCCGGGGGCATGAGGATGGCTTTTGAGGTAACCTCTTTGTTCTGGGGTTTGACGTTTAAAACCAGCCGGAAGACAAGTATATCCCGCTCTACCTTGCACGATGAAGGCATAAGTTTCCTTCCCTCCACCTCCACATCATTAAGGGGACGATATTTGGCGGGGAAGCCAAAGAGATTTTGGGCGGCTGCGGCAAAATCGCCCAGAATCTTCGGAAAAGCCTCTCCGATGGTTTGAGGGACCGCCGGGTCGGAGGTCCGCAGGTAATAACAGATAACAGCCGATCCCTTGGCTGTGTAGATGGTCCCTCCTGTTGTGTTCCGCCTGCGAACAACGATTCCTTTCTGCCGGCAAAACGTTAGGTCGATGGCCTTCTCCGGATCATCCAGAACTCCCACGGTAAAACTATCCTCCGGGAATACGTTCAAGACGACCGTGTTGGGAGACAATCCATCCATCAACCCCCGTTCCAGAGCAGGCGAGGTCCCGATGGAAAAATCCGCATAAGTTTCTTCGAAAAGCATGAACCTCCATTGTCGCGCCATCTTCTTCTCTCCCTCTCCCGGTGAGTGTTGCAAGTTGCGGGTTTCAGGTTTGGGGTTTATGTTTAAAACTTGAAATTTTCAACTCGAAACTTTCTTTTGATCTTGTTCCCTGCCCCTTCTGCGTTGGGCCTTGTACCTTGTGCCTATTCCCTATTACCCATTACCTATTACCTATCTTTTATATCCATCCCCTGATTTTGTAGTAAACAATTCCTCCGTATTCATAGATGATCAGTTTAAAAAGCCTGAGGCGGCCGAGGGGGTCGTCAATGTATTTCTCATAAGGATCTGCCGGAGCAGGATACACTTTGAACCCGGCGCGTTCGAAAGCCATAAGGGAGCGTTTCATGTGGCTATATGAGGTAACCAGAAGGAGGCTTTCCCAGCGCTGGGATTTGGCGATTTTTTTTATCTCCCCGGCCTGTTCATGGGTACGATTGGAGTGTTTCTCTATGATGATGTCTTGTGCTGGAATATTAAGGCGCCTGGCCTCCTGGGCCATGACCATGGCTTCCGCCACTCCCACCTTCCTGGGATCACCTCCGGAAAGAAGAATCTTCTTCACCTTGCCCTCAAAATAAAGCTGTGCTCCCCGCAATAAGCGATGGGAAGAAACGAGGCTCAAATGACGGCCTTCATCAATTCCTCCGCCAAGAACAACAATGACATCGGCTTTGCGAATGTCCTCTTTTACCAACAAGGGTTTTAGCATGTAACGAGTTAAGGGAGTGTAGGCAATGGCCAGGATGATAAAGAATGCCAGCCAGAGGATTAAGTTTAAAGCGGAAATGATTCTTCTGCTCCAGGATCTTTCTTTATTCACGCCACCTCGCTTATTTCCTTCATTTAAATCACAAGAGGCTCAATTATATGAAAGCCCTAAGCGTAAGGCAAGAGCAAGTTTACTTGCTCCCCCTAGTTTTTAGTTAGGGTCCAGGCTCTGGCCCAGGGGCGCTTCGCTCGGAATAATGAGGCGGTAGTCCTTCCATAGGAGGGGGCGGCCGGGTGTGATTTAAGTGGCTTTTT
>JASEHN010000409.1 GCA_030018715.1 Thermodesulfobacteriota bacterium
CTCAAAATTCAAAACATTTTGATCACTTTTTACGAAATCATCAAGGATAAGTTGCAAGTTTCTAAAGTCATCCAGCTTCCGGCGACACTAAGTTGAAAAAGGATGGTTTCCTATATAATAGAAGTAACGGAAGCTATTATTTTACAGAGGGGGTCTGAGCATGGCAAGGAAAATATGGATGGTTGTTTGTTCTGCCTTCATCGTGGCCGCCCTGGCTTTCTCCGCGGCCCAGGCAGAGAAAGAAAAGAAGCCAGCAAAAAAACCCAAGGCTATTGCCGTCAAGAGCGTTAATGAAACAGTCAGCGATCGGCTTTCAGCAAAAATATTAATGAGAAGGGATAACCCAGAAAGACTCTCTTCTCATGGCCACCCGGATTTTCTGCCCTTCCTCCAGAGCCAAATTTCTGAAAACATAATTGGGCAGGTTGATCTCCAGGTGGCCGTCCACCCCCAGGGGTCGAAATAACACCCAGCGGTGCGTCCCCCGGTCCAGAATCCTTAGGATTTCTCCCATCAAGATATTCGGGCGCAAAGATTCTTTTATCGGCTTTCCTTCACGGAGAACCAGAACCTCTTCGGGGCGCAGGTAAAGGATCACCTCCATTCCGGGGGCCAGTCTTCCGGCGGAATGATCGGAAGGAATTTTGATTTCCTTGCCCCAAAAACTGACAACCATTAATCCATCTGTTTCATCCCTCCTCAATACTCTTCCCGGGAAAAGGTTGCGCAGGCCCAGAAATTGGGCAGTGGGGACTGTACGGGGGCGGAGAAAAACATCTTCTTTGTTTCCCCTTTGCTCCACTTTGCCGTTGATGAGCACAATGACCGTATCCCCCAGGAGGTAGGCTTCGTCCAGGTCATGGGTTACGTGCAGGGCGGTGAATTGCAGGGAGCGGTGCAGGGAAATGAGCAGCTGCTGGATCTCGCTTTTCAGAGCCGGGTCCAGAGCAGCCAGGGGTTCATCCAAGAGGAGCAGCTTGGGAGCGGTGGCCAGGGCTCGCCCCAGGGCTACACGCTGCTTTTCCCCGCCGCTCAGCCCTTGAGGATAACGTTCGAGCAAATGCCCGATCTTTAAGGCTTCGATCAAATGGCCCAGGTGAGCAGCGGATTCCCCGCCGGATCTCTTTTTAGCCCGCAGGCCAAAGAGAAGGTTCTGCTTAACCGTAAGATGGGGAAATAGGGCCAGGTCCTGGGGAACGTAAGAAATTTCCCTTTGCTCCGGCGGCAGATTCTGGACTTCTCGGCCGCCTATAAAAATTTTCCCTTCCTGAAAGCGTCTCAAGCCGATGATCGACTCCAGGATCAAGGTCTTGCCGCTCCCTGTCGGACCCAGGAGAACGTGAATCCCCTTTTCCTTGATTTCCAGATCAAGATTTTCTATGCGGAAGGCCCCCGCCCTAAGATGCAGATTGCGCAGCTCGATCATAAGACCGCTGGCCTCTTTTCCACAAACCGCACAGCGTAGAGAGCCGTGAGACCGATTCCGGCCAGGATCAGTATTAAGGTGATCGTCTTGGGGATGTCGGCCGAGGCCAGAGCCATAAAGATAGCGATGGGCATGGTTTCCGTCTTGAAGGCCATGGTTCCGGCCAGAGTGACGGTAGCCCCGAACTCCCCCACTGCTTTAGCCCAGCAGAGGATCATGGCGCTGACCAGGCCCCGCAGGGATAGGGGAAAGGTAATCCTCCAGAAAGCTCCCCAGGCGCTTGAACCGAGCGAACGGGCTACGGCCTCATAGCGGGGGGAAATTTCATCCAGAGCCGTCTTCATCAGACGGGTGGCCAGGCCGGCAATGGTGGCAAACTGGGCCAGCACGATCCCGGGAAATTCGAAGACAAAAAGGATCCCTTTTTCCTGGATGGCCGTCCCCATCCGGGTATTGAAGAAGATGAGCAGGGCTGCTCCCAGGGCAATGGGAGACATGATCATCGGCAGCTCTAAAAAAGTATCTACGATTTTCTTGCCGGGGAAGTTCGACCGGGAGAGAGCGTAAGCTGCCGGCAGGCCGATGGCTACAGCGAGAAGCATGGCCACGGTCGCGGCCAGCACGCTAAGCTGTAATGAAAAAAGGACGTCCGGAGCAAGAAGAATTGTTAAAAAATTCTTGCCCTCAAAAAAAGATAGCAGCGAAAAGATCAGGACGGCGTAAAAAAGGAAGAGCGCTAAGGCTGCATACACGGCAGATTTTTCAAAATTCATCGTCCACCTCCAAATAAAGAGTTCAAGGGGTCGAGGGTTTATTTTTTACTTCCCTTGCTTCCGTTTCCAGGCCGGGGGAAGCGGATACTCGCCGCCTACGGGAGTGTCCGGAAGAGTATAACGCCTGGCCTCCGGCAGGCTCATCAGGTAGCCGTATTTCCGAAAAACAGATTGGGAGGGGGGCGATACGAGGAAATCAACAAATTGCTTGGCCAGGGTAAAATTGCGGGTGAACCTGGAAACGGCCACCGGAATATAGCCAATTCGCGGCACTTCCTCCGGTTTCAGGAAGATAGTCTCAATCCTCCCTGCATCCCAGTGCGTAAAAACTTCCCAGCCAATCACGGCATCCACACCTTTCAGGGAAATAACATTCGCCGTCTTCTCGCAGCTCTCCACGGTGTTCACCAGGTTTTTTCTGAATTTTTCTTTTTCGGCAGGCTGAAGGTTTTTTTCGATGACTTCAACGGCATAGGTTCCCACGCACACGCTTTCCGGGTCGGCAATAGCCAGACGGAGGCCGGGCTTTAATAAATCTTTTAGGGAGCGAATATTCCGCGGATTGCCCCGCTGCACATTGATCGCCGGAACGAGGTAGGCCACAATCTTTTCTGTCTCCGGGAAAATCAGGTTTTCTCGTTTGGCCTTTTCCATAAAATCCGAAGAACCCGGAAAAAAAACATCCCCGCGCCGCGATAATTTCATCTGCGAAAGGACAAACCCCGACCCGCCGAACGTGACCTTTACCGGCAGGTTATTCTGCTGGCTGAAGATTCTGGCGACCGCCTCTGCCGGGGGCTTGCTGGCGGCCCCGGCAAAGACGAGCAAGCTTTCCGCAGAGGCCATCAAGGGCCAAAGAAGAAAGACTCCGACCAGGATGGCCAGCAACCTCCCAACTTCCATCCAAACCTGGGAACGAACCTGGAACCCGGGGCCATGCATGGCCTCACCCCTTGAGCCGGCCGAGCTGGATTAAGGCTTTACGCAGGGTTTCCCGGCTCTCTGGCCTGAGGGGAACCAGCGGCAGGCGCAACTTTCCAGCAGGCAAGCCCATCATGTTCATGGCTTCTTTGGCCGGCGCCGGATTTGATTCGATGAACAGGGCTCGAACAACAGGTAGGGTTTTGTAGTGAATCTCCCGGGCTTCTTCGCTTTTCCCAGCCAGCATCAGATGAATCATTTGATAATATTCCTTACAAATTACGTTGGCCACGGCCATAATTCCCCCATCGCCGCCCAGAGCCATCATGGGAAAGGTTAGGGCATCCTCACCACTTAGGACGTAGAATTTCTTCGGCCCTCCTCTCGTTCCCCGCATTATATCCATGGTAATCATCATATCCCCGCAGGCATCCTTCATCCCGATGATGTTGTCGATCTTGGAAAGCTCTATCATGGTCCTGGTTTCGATCAACCTCCCGGTTCGCGACGGGATGTTATAAATGAAAAGGGGTAGTTTGGTGGCCTTGGCGATGGCCTCGAAATGGGCCAGGATCCCATCCTGCGTCGGGCGGTTGTAGTAAGGGC
>JASEHN010000410.1 GCA_030018715.1 Thermodesulfobacteriota bacterium
GGTTTTTGAAAGAATTTTTATCAAGCGGATTTACTCTTCCCCTTTGCTTTACCAGCTGCTCCTCTGTTATGCCTTCATCCTGATCCTGGATGACCTGGTGAAAATTATTTGGGGCTACGAATTTAAAAGCATCGGCCTGCCGGACGCTTTCCGCCGCCCTCCTGTCAAATTATTCGGGAGTTTCGTCCCCAGTTATTATCTTTTTATTATCATCGTGGGGGGCGTAGTCGCCATCGCCCTCTGGCTCTTTCTCTCCCGGACCAAATACGGAAAGATCATCCGAGCTACGGCTCACAGCTCCGAGATGGTCAGCGCGCTGGGCATTAACGTTCCCATGGTTTATGCCGCCGTGTTTGGCATCGGAAGTTTGCTGGCTGGCTTGGGAGGCGTGCTGGCAGGTCCGGTCCGTTCCATCTATCCCGGAATGGGGGTATCCATCATCATTGAGTCTTTTATCGTGGTGGTGATCGGCGGCCTGGGAAGCATTCCCGGAGCCTTCCTCGGGGCCATCCTCATTGGCCTGATGAGATCCTTCGGCATTATCGGGTTTCCTTTAATTGAAGAATCCTTTACCTTTATTTTGATGGCGCTCGTTCTTATCATCAGGCCGCGCGGCCTCTTCGGCAAAGAAGAAGCCTAAAGGAAAGAGAGCTTTTTATGAAAAAGACAATATTCTGGGGAAGCATCATTGCTGTCATTTTGATCATTTTTCCCTTCGTTTACTATTCCAATTTTATGATCAATTATTTGACCCAGATCCTCATCATGGCCCTTTTTGCCGTCAGCCTAAACCTTCTGATAGGTTACACGGGAATGATCTCCTTCGGTCATGCGGCCTATTTCGGTATCGGAGCTTATTCCGTGGGAATTCTCCTGCAAAAATACTCCTCGAACCTTCTTGGCTCGCTTTTTTTGGCCGTAGTCTTCTCCGCTATTGCTGCCCTTGTCATCGGGTTTTTCTGTATCCGCCTGGGAAGGATTTACTTTGCCATGCTTTCCCTGGCTTTCGCCCAGATAATTTATACCATAGTGGTAAAGTGGACCGGGATGACCGGGGGGGATCAGGGACTGATCGGGGGCATTCCCAAACCGCCCATCAGTCTCCTGGGTCTCTCTTTCAGCATCGGAACGCCTTTGAATTTTTATATCTTTACCGTCATATTGGTAATCGCCTCCTTCGTGATCTGCAAATTTATTGTCGACTCCCCGTTCGGGGCCATCTTGAAAACGATCCGCGATAATTTCTTAAGAACCTACTTTATCGGCATCCCCGTCAAAATTTATCAACTGGTTATTTTCGTCATCGCGGGAACCTTTGCCGGCCTATCCGGCGCGCTGATGGCCCTTTTCATAAGCGGGGCTTACCCGGATTTTACTTACTGGACCAAGAGCGCAGAACCTATTTTTATGATTCTGGTGGGAGGAATGGGCTCTTTGCTCGGGCCCATTTTGGGAGCGGCTATTTTAAATCTCCTAACGGCTTACATCACCATGTACACTCACCTCTACGAGCTGGTCATGGGAACCGTCCTGGTAATTTTTATCTTAAGCCTGAAGAAGGGCCTGGTTGATTACCTGCTGGAGAGCGAACGGTTTAAAAGATGGAGCTCTTCTTTGGCGAAGAAAAAGCCAAGCAGGATAGGCCAGGCGACCGAATAATTTTCCCCGGAGGCCCAAAATGGAATTTACAGGAAAAGTTGCCATAGTCACGGGAGGAGGTAGGGGTATAGGAGAAACCATTGCCCAAGTATTTGCCCGGGAAGGGGCGAATATTGTAGTGGGTGACGTAAACCAGGCTTCCGCCGAAAAAGTTATAGAAGAAATCGCCCGGACGGGGAAGAAAGGAATGGCCGTTAAAATGGATGTTTCCCTGAAGGTAGATGTGGACCGGCTGGCGGACGAAACCCTAAGAGCGTTCGGGAAAATTGACATCCTGATAAATAATGCAGGGATCACCCAGCTTCCCTTGTCCATCTTAGATTTAGACCTCGAAACCTGGCAGCGAGTTACCGATATAGACTATAAAGGAACCTATCTTTGCAGTCGCCGGATAGGAAGGGAAATGGTCAGGCAGAAATCGGGTTCTATTATCAATATCTCTTCCATCGTGGGCCTGGCCTCCGCACCCCTGGTAGCTTACAGCCCCGCTAAAAGTGCCGTCATCATGCTGACGAAAATCCTGGCCACAGAATGGGGAAGATTCAATGTCCGCGTGAATGCCATCGCCCCCGGCTATACTCTCACCCCGCTCCTAAAAGGAATGATTGAGCGGGGCGAAAGGAACCCGGAAATGATCCTGAAAAGAACCCCCATGGGCAGGATGGTCGAGCCGGAAGATATAGCCAACGCCGCCCTTTTTCTGGCCTCAGATAAAGCCCGATGCATAACGGGTGTTACTCTGCCGGTAGATGCCGGATTTTTAGCCGATGGAGCCTGGAACGCTTATGGAGGATACGAAAGGTAAAAATTATGGTGATTCTGCAAACAGAAAATTTAAAAAAGGCCTTTGGCGGACTGCAGGCGGTAAATAAGGTCAACTTGACGATTGCAAAAGGAGAATTAAGCTCCATCATCGGGCCCAACGGCGCGGGGAAAACGACGCTTTTCAACCTGATCACCGGCTACCTTCCAGCGGATTCCGGGAAGATAATTTTCAAAGGCGAGAATATCTTCGGTCTTCCCCACTATAAAATTGTGCGGAAAGGAATCGGCCGTTCCTTTCAAAGAACCACCATCTTTCCTTCTTTGACGTTGTTTGAAAACGTCCGGGCCGCCATCCTTTCCCACAAAAAAAAGAATTTCAAGTTTTTCACCGACAGCAATAGCCTGGAGGATGTCAACGAAGCCACCTTCCAGATCCTGGAAAGTCTCAATCTGCCGGATAAGGCCTACCTTATAAGCAGTACCCTGGCCCATGGGGATCAAAAACTCCTTGATATTGGCATTGCCCTGGCGCTGGAGCCGGATCTTCTTCTTCTCGACGAACCCACAGCCGGGATGTCGCCCGAGGAGAGGTGGAACACCGTGGCCATGATTCAGAAGTTATGGAAGACCAGAAATATGACCGTGGTCTTCATTGAACATGACATGGACATGGTATTTTCCATCTCGCAACAAATCCGGGTATTGCATTACGGCGAAATTATTGCCGAGGGGCAGCCGGAAGAAATCTCCCATAATCGGGCCGTAATCGAGGCTTATCTGGGAGAGGAAATGATTTAAAAAATGCCAGATGGCCGGGGAGGGAAGATGATTTTAGAGGTTGCGCAAATCAATACTTTTTACGGTTCAAGTCACATTCTTTTTGATGTCTCCTTAGAGATAACGGAAGGAGAAGTAGTAGTCCTTCTGGGAAGGAATGGCGCCGGCAAAAGCACCACCCTAAAAACCATTATGGGTTTGGTCCATCCCCGCTCCGGGAAGATCACTTTTAAAGGACTGCGGGTGGATGGACTTCCTTCTTATAAAATAGCCCGCAGGGGCATGGGATTTGTCCCGGAGGATCGGATTATTTTCCCCGATCTTACGGTAAGGGAGAATTTGGAAATCGCTTTGAAAAAGACGGCAAAGGGAAAAGGTTTCTGGACGATCCAGAAAATTTTCGGTTTCTTTCCCGTGTTGGAAAAATTTCAAAGCCGGGAAGGAGGAACTTTAAGCGGGGGGGAGCAGCAGATGCTTACCGTTGCTAGGACATTAATGGGCAACCCGGAAGTTCTTCTTCT